>JBJTMZ010000298.1:0-7017 GCA_046073805.1 Aquirufa sp. | reverse complement strand
CCTTGAAAGCTGTCACAGATGAAAATACGGCCAACCGTTCTCAAGCGATCCAACGCTCTATTTGGCAACAATCCACCAATACCTCGGTCATGGTTCCTGACTTCAAAGTGGAGAATTATGATTTTCGTAAGATTGTTCTCTTTACAGTTCCTTTCGACAAGATGGCTGAATATGAGAAATTGATTGAGCAAGCAAATGCCGAAGATAAGGCCATTGGTATTTCGTATAACTACATTATCTACAAAGCGGTAGATGGTTATCCAAATAACACGTATATGATGATTCTTCCGGATAAATCTCGTTTGGATTACTATACCCATCAAGAAGAACGGAATGCCAAGCGCAAGGGCAATGCTAAGTTGGCGGCTATCAACAAGAAAGCCAGCCAATTACGCACCACCATTCGCATGGATCATTTAAGCAGAGTGCCTGTCCAATAAATAGGATTTAATTCTTGGTTCTAAAAATAATTTAGCATTTTTGAGGGCAACCTGATCATTGAGTGGAACCTGTATTTCACTCAATGATTCCCTTTTCAAAACTAAACCTAGCTATGAAATATTTTCAGTTTAGAATTGTTCCCTTTTGTCTTTTCATTTTAACGGTATTTACGGGATTTAGTCAAAACTTCCAGTCGCTCGATCAGTACCTGCAAAAAGAAGTACAGGCGCAAAAACTCGTTGGTGTACATGGCCTCGTCTTTCATAAAAACAAAGTTGTGTACGATAAATTCTACGGAAACCGCGACCAAGAAAATCAGGTTCCCATGTGCGGGAATGAGATTTATTATCTACAATCCATGTCCAAACCTGTCATCACGGTTGCTCTCATGACCCTGTTTGAGCAAGGTAAATTTCAGCTCGATGATCCGGTGGAAAACTACCTGCCCGAATTCAAGAATTTACGGGTTGTGAATGATGTTAATAAGGGCATGGCCAGTGGAAATGTAGCTGCGAATAGCAAGGTGACCATCCGCCAACTGATTAGCCATACTTCTGGGATGTCGCATGGCATCACCCAAGTGAAAATGGATCGGGATATTTGGAATTCGATTTTTTATGATACGAGTCTGACAACGATCGAAAAGCGAGTAGCAGCTTTGGCTAAGATTCCTTTATCCTATCAACCGGGCACGAAATGGAATTATTCCTTTGGACCTGATGTTGCCTCCCGATTAATTGAGGTGTTATCCGGCCAAACGACGGATGCATATCTCAAAAAGACCATTTTCCAACCCTTGGGTATCAAGGAAATGGGCTATAACCTGAATCCCGAGCAGCAAAAGCGTGCCATGATTCTCTATGAATTTCAAAATGGCAAGAACTTAGTTCGTGCTAAAATGCAGCCTCAAAGTTCCGGGGTGACCGTTTTTGCCGGAGTAAATGCCCTATGGGGAACGATGCAAGACTACTTGACTTTTGCCAAAATGCTGTACCATGAGGGTGAATTAAACGGGAAGCGCATCCTGAAAAAAGAAACGCTCGATTTGATGCGGACGGACGTGACGGCCGAAATTAGTCGCAAGCCGGATCAAAGCTCACGGATTTATAAAATAGCCAACGGGATTTCATTGGATGAAGATGGGAGTACGAACCTAGAACCGGGTTATGGATTCGGTTTGGGATTTGGAATTTTGGTCAATCCTGCGGTGGCCAATAAAACAAATGTCTCTGCCGGTGAATATTTCTGGAGCGGAGCGAATTCCACCCACTTTTTTGTCAATCCCAAAGATGATGTCATTGGTATTTTCATGACGCAGATTGGGGCCTTGACTACCCCGAACCCCTATCAGTTTTATTTTGGAGACGAATTCCGAAAAGGAGTATATGCAGGAATAAAAAAGGCTGAAACAAAAGTCGTAAGCTTAGAGCCTGTTAAGGCGTCCGAAGTGAAAGCTTTGGGATTCGACCAAAAGGTATTGGATGATTTTCAAAAGGAAGTTAGCCGGTCGATCGATCAAAAGGAAATCGCGGGGGCTGTCACGCTCATTGCGCGCAAGGGAAAAATTGTTCACTTCGAGGCGAGGGGAGAGTCGCAATTGGAGACGCATATCCCGATGAAAAAGGATGCCATTTTTCGTTTGGCCTCTATGACAAAACCCATTGCTACGCTGGCACTTTTACTCTTGATGGAGGATGGGAAGTGCAAGCCCAATGATCCTGTGAGCAAGTACTTACCGGAATTCGCGTCCCAACAGATTCTGTTGTCTAAGGACAGTGTCGATGGAATTTGGATGTACAAGACCCGGGAAGCGACTAAACCGATGTTGATTCGTCATGTTTTGACTCATACGACGGGCCAACCGAGTGCTTATGGTGGAAATATGCCCGAAGCCTATGCGGCAATTACTAAGAATGCCTATTCCAGTGATATCGCGCACTATGTGAAGAACTTGGCTAAATTACCATTAACCCACGAGCCGGGTGAGGGATGGATCTATGGTCCGGGGCTATTGGTGGCAGGCCGCTTGGTGGAGGTCTTAAGTGGAATGCCCTTCCAGGATTATGTCCAGAAGCGTATTTTAGATCCCTTGGAGATGAAGGATACGCACTTTTATTTGGAACCGAAAGATGCCCCTCGATTTACGTCGTATTACCAACCGGATGGCAAGGGAGGTTTGGCCTTGATCGATCTAGGTTCCGAGAAGAGCATACGTATTAGCGGGTCAAAGACTTTCTATTCGGGATCAGGCGGCTTGCATTCGACGGCGACCGATTATTTTAAGTTCTGCCAAATGGTCATTCAAGACGGGGAGTTTAATGGGGTGCGCATCGCAAAGCCCTCGACCATTGCGTACATGAAGTCAGATCAGACGCCTGTGAATTTGGAGGCGGCGATTACGCCAACGGACGATTTGAAGAATAATGGATTTACCTTCGGTTATGCGATCAAGCGGAAGGATGTTGGGAATGATCCCCGACCAGCCGGTACGATATATTGGAGTGGAGCGACGGGTCCTATTTTCTTTATTGATTTAAAACATGAGATGGTCGCGATGGTCTTATACCAACGTCCTTCTAGCTCTCCCGTCAAAATTCGGACGGAATTCAAAAACTGGGTAATGAAGAGTTTAACGAATTAATAGAATGAAGAAATCGATCTTATTATTGATGATTTGGGCTTTTACAGCAAATGCACAAATTCCTTATGGTTCAAATAAGGCTGTGGGTAAACGCATCCAAGTTGGGGATATTTTCATGTATTACGAAATCTATGGAAAGGGAGAACCTTTGATTTTACTTCATGGAGGTTTTGGCTCATCAGAAATGATGGGAGGAATGATTGCGGCGTTCTCCAAGAAGTATCGCGTTATTGCGGTTGATTCGCGTTCTCAAGGAAGAACGACCGACAGCGATGAGAAGGAATTAAGCTATGCCCAAATGTCCTTAGATGTGAATGGGTTCATGGACCAATTAAAAATAAAAAAGGCCAAGTTTGTGGGTTGGAGTGATGGAGGCGATATCGCACTAGAATTGGCTTTGATTCATCCCGAGAAAATTGACAAAGCAGTTATCATGGGGGCAAACTATTTAGGGGAATCTAAAGGCGTGTTTTTAGGTGTAGATACAACGTGGAAGATGAATCCCCATGATCCACTATATGCCAAAACGAAAAAGCAGATCGCTCAATATTTTTCTACCTATGAGCGTTTAGCACCCGATAAAAGTCGAATCGAAGCATCCAGAAAGAAGGTGACTGATAATGCATTTAAAAATCCCAATATCACCTTGGCGCAATTGAATTCCATTCAAGTGCCATTTCTTGTCATGGCGGGGGATCATGATATGTTTACGCTGGAACATACTATTTCGCTCTATCAACATTTACCTCAAGCCTCCTTGTACATTGTTCCTGATGCGACACACATTTCTCCTTTTGAGGAGCCGGAATTGGTGCATTCCGAAATACTGCGTTATTTAGCTAAGCCTTATCGTCGGTTAGATGCCTTCTATTTTTGGAGGTAAATTAAGTTCTGTTCAATAAGCTAACAATTAAATTTTTGACGCTCATCATTTCATTCGGATGGCTAGATGCAACGAAAAGTGTTAGGCTTACAATTTCTTTGTTGCCGATTACGGGTTTTCTTGAGTTTTTGAATAGTAGTTTGTTTTTATTTAGAAATTATAAAAAACAGGCTGCAGCAATTCGCTTGTTGCCATCCACAAATGCATGATTTTTAACAATAAGGTAGAGCAAAACAGCAGCTTTTTCCTCGATTGAGGGGTAAACATCAACTTCTTCAAATCCACGATTAATTTGATTAATCGCACTATCGAATCCGTTATTGCTTTCAATGCCGAAAAGGGATGAATGTGTCTTAATTTTCAAATGGTTCACGATTTCCTTATATTCATTGTAAGTGGGAAACGAAGTCTCCCGACTACTATTTCCAACTCTATCTAGAGCCTCATGATCATAATCATCTAGTAGTTGTAAACCTTCGCTAAATGACTTTAACCAATTCAATTCTTCTTTTTTGTTGATTTTTTCTTTGATGGAACGATTTAAAATTCGAATTCCATCATGTAGTACCTGAATCTCTTTGTTTTTCTGTTCGAGTCGTTTTTCATTAAGCGCGTATCCCACGATTAAATAATTTTTTAATCTCTGTGTCGCCCATTGACGAAATTGTGTACCTCTTTTAGAGTTTACTCGGTATCCAACTGACAATATCACATCTAGGTTAAAGTATTCAATAATGTAAGATTTTCCATCTGTTGCAGTTGTTGCATTTTTTGCAACAACTGCATCTCGGGATAATTCGCCACTTGAAAAAATATTTTTAAGATGCCTTGAAATAACGGATTTGTCCTTTTTGAATAGTGCCGATATTTGATTAAGATTTAACCAAAATGTTTCCCCTTCAAATGAAACGTCAATTTGTGTGTTTCCATCGGGAGACGTGTAGATTTCAATTTGTTTTTTCATGGTGGTTAGTTTTTTAACATTAAACGAAGGCTGAATGAAAGTGGTATATTCCCTATTTTACTTTATCAACTTATTGAAATCGACTTAGGGCGGTTAGCATTTTACCTCCTTTTTTCTATCTTTAATCCTTACCTGAATCAACACGATGAAAAAACTTACTCTACTATTATTATTCCTTGCCCAAATTTTAGTGGCCCAGGTTCCAAGTCCCAAATCGCATTTTGGATTTTCCATAGGGGACAATTATCATTTAGCCACATTTACGCAGACAGAGGCCTATTTTCAGAAAGTTGCCAAAGCCTCTCCGCGTGCGAAATTACAATCCATCGGAAAAACCGAAGAGGGTCGGAATCAATACATTTTGATCGTTTCCAGCCCCAAAAACATCAAGAATTTGGCTAAATACAAAGCCATCTCTCAGCGACTTGCTCGAGCAGAATATCTTAGCGAATCGGAGGCGAAAGCCTTAGCCAAAGAAGGTAAAGCTGTTGTTTGGATCGACGGGGGATTGCATGCCACGGAGACGGTGGGGATTCACCAGTTGATTGAATCGATTTATCAGTTCACGACGCGCAGCGACGAGGAGACGATGCGGATTTTGGACAATACCATTATCCTGTTTGTACATGCGAATCCGGATGGACAGGAGTTGGTCTCCAACTGGTACATGCGCCAACAGGATACCCTCAAGCGTTCCACGGAATTCTTGCCACGATTGTATGAAAAATACATTGGGCATGATAATAACCGAGATTTTTACATGATGAATACGAGTGAGGCGGCGAATATGGCGCGCCAACAGTACATTGAGTGGATGCCGCAAATACTTTATAATCACCACCAAACTGGTCCGGAAGGTACCGTGGTAGCGGGTCCTCCGTACCGTGATCCCTTTAATTATGTCTACGATCCCTTGTTGGTGACCGGTATCGACGCCCTTGGCGCGGCGATGAGCTCGCGTCTAAATGCGGAGGGAAAACCGGGTTATACGATGAAGTCGGGCTCCGTCTATTCCACCTGGTGGAACGGTGGTCTTCGCACGACTGCCTATTACCACAACATCATTGGATTACTAACGGAAATTATTGGTAGCCCGACTCCACAGAATATTCCTCTAGTGCCTAATCGTTTAATCCCGAATTCGGCAACGCCATTTCCGATTACGCCACAGAAGTGGTTGTTTAAAAATTCGATTGATTATTCGCTGTCGCTCAACTATGCCGTATTGAATTATGCGACACGCTACCGGGAAGAGGTCTTGATGAATATATATAAGATGGGACGGAAGTCGATCGAGTTGGGTTCGCAGGATTATTGGACACTATCACCCAATAAGGTCGAGCAATTAACTAGCATCGCCGGAAATAAATTAAAAACGATGAGTGATAGTTTGTTTGCTGTTGTCTATAAAAATCCAGCCACAAGTGATGCGCGGGCATATATCTTGACAGCGGATCAATCAACAACCCAATATGCTTTCGTCAATATCCTGATCAAGAGTGGAATTCGGGTGGAGCGCGCGACAAAGGATTTTGTCGTAAATGGGAAGACTTATCCGAAGGGGTCTTATGTGGTGAAGACGAATCAGGCATTCCGTCCGCATGTGATTGATATGTTTGAGCCACAGGATCATCCTAACGATTTTCAATACCCGGGTGGTCCGCCCGTGCGTCCTTATGATTCAGCGGGTTGGACGCCAGCCTTCACGATGGGGGTGCAGTTTGACCGTATCTTGACAGATTTGGAGGCGCCTTTGGAGACGATTCCGTATGGGCAATTACAGGCTGCGACGCCTACTTTTGTGGCAGGGAAATACTATGCCTTTTCAACGGCCGATAATGCCTCGTTTACATTATTGAATGCCTTGTTGAAAGCTGGCATCGAAGTAAGCAAGTCGAAGGAATCTTTCATTGTAGCACACAGCGATGCGGCGGCGTCTATTTTGGCCAAAGCACAGGTCAAAATTACAGCCTTGGATAAGATGCCAGCGGAATCTGCGGATAAACTTGGAACAAAACGAATCGGTCTTTGGGATGTTTATGGCGGTTCGATGCCGTCGGGTTGGTTGCGTTGGATTTTGGAGCAGCA
>JBJTMZ010000297.1:0-5481 GCA_046073805.1 Aquirufa sp. | reverse complement strand
CGGGTCAACTCCTGTTCGTCCGTCCGAATACGGTTCGCAAATGCCGTCACAGCACCATTCAAATGAACGTCTTTGGGATAATCCCGAACGCCGATGTCGAAACTGATGTTGGGCGATAATAAGCGATTCTGCAAATTGATTGTCACATCCACCGGATAGCGACGCTTAAATTCGGGTAGATTAGACTTGTTGGTCGTATCCAATAAAATCGGAAACAAGGAAGCATATTGGGTATAGACCGCCTTGATATCTACATTGGCCTCCAGCGGGTCCCCTTTCCACGAAATCTTTGATCCGCGCTGTATCGCGAATTTCTTATTAATCAAATTCTGAAGCGTGAACGTATAATCCCCTTGATCAATCGCATAGTCGCCATTCATCTTGAAATCCCCCTTTTTGTCCAAGGTCATCTTGATATTCCCCATCCCGTAAACACGCATGATGTCCCCTTTTTGTTGGTCAAATTGCACCTCCCCATAAGCCTCCGGCGTGAAGGCTAAATTCAGGTCCATCGTGATCCCATCTTGTTTCAATTGATTCACCAAAGGCTTCTGATTCAACTCCGCGGCAGCCGCCAAACTATGACTGTAAAACGAATAATCCCCTTGATCCGTTTGCTCATATTCACGGTCTAACGGAATAAACAATCTTGTCCCCCGATCACTCTTCAAATCCGCCGAAATAACCAATCCATCCAAGGTCCCCCGAATCGCAAAGGGTCCCGTCGCAAAGCCGGTTCCATAATAGATCGACTTCGGGTTACGAACCGTATTCAACAATTTAAAGCGCGATAAATCTGCCTTGAGATCCAATTCAAATGGACTTCCTTTCGGAAAGCTAAGTCGGGCATTCATGCGCGCCGTATTTCCTTCAGGGTCCTTCAACAACCAGTTTTGACCGATGATTTGTCGGGAAGCAAACTGCACCGTATCCGCAAACAAAATCCGGGTATTCAAATAATCAAAGGTCGTCTTGCCATTCCGGACGATAATCCGCCCATCCAATATAGGCTCCTGTATCCGTCCGCCGATCCGCAATTCACCCGATGCCTCGCCGCCTAAATCCGAGAAAAGTCCCTTGGCAAAAGGCTCAAGAATTTGCAAATTGGTCTTGTTTAATTCCGCGCGAACATTCAATTTATCCGTTTCCTCAAATGGACGGTAGGTACCACTCAATGACAAAACGGATTCACCTAAACGGTTCAAGTGATAGTTTAAATCCATCAATTGGGACGCCGATTCATAGGTTCCTACCCCCTGCAAATCACCTATGTAAAACTTGTCCATCCGCAAAGAATCCAACAGAAGCCAAGAATCTAAACGGGTGTTTTGATACCAATTTTGGAGACTAAATTCCGCATTCATTTCGCCTTGAATCTTCGAGGCAAACAAGGGTGCAAGCGTACCTAATTGGAACTTCTTTACCTTTAATTTTAGCGTCTCGGTCGAATCCATGGAGATACTTCCCTGCAAGGCAATCGACTGCTTTTTATTCGAAATCAATACGTGTTCCGCCTTCAGATCCTGTCCCTGAATGCGAACGCGGTTCTCTGGATCGATGGACCAATCTTGGCCCAAAATACGAACATAGGAATCTTTGAATTTCAAGGATAAACCGTCCTTTTCAAATTTCCAAAGACCACCTAAATGCGCCATGTTCTCCTCCCCCTGCTGCTTGAAATCCAAGCCAAAATTAATACGGTCTTGGTCCCAGAGGGCGTCCAACTTAAAGTTTTCGGTCGGGGTTAAGAAATTCAATTGCTGCTTTCTCGATTGAAAAATCAAACTGGATGACACCTCGGGTCCACCCAAATATTTGGAACTTTGAAACGAAAATACGGATTGATAAAACGAATAACCTCCCATCACGAGGGTGTCCGGATAAGCCTCTAAACTAACCTGAAAACTACGCCCCTTCGTGATATTACCCGAGAAAACGGTGTTGTGCGCCACACCCAAGGAAGGGAAAAAGCGACTCAACAAAGGTGCCGCATCGTGGCAAACGATGGTAAAATCGGCACCATACCGACTTTCCGTATCATGGGTTTTGGAGGCATAATAGACATTCCGTTCCTGCTCATTTTTCTGAAAATAAAGTTGGTATTCATCCCACAATTGCAGCAACTCATTTTGCATGCGGCTTGGCACAAAATCCCCATTGACTTCCACGGAAACATAGGGGGAATTCAAGGCATAATGCCGCTTCCCACCCGCACGAACATCCGAATTAAACGAAACCAAATCCATGGATAAATCCGCCATATTCGGTTTCTGAATATTGACCTCCTGAAAGAATCCACGTCCGGTTAAATCATCCCAGGAATTCAATGATAAATCAACATCAAAGGCCGTTTTTAGTCGAATGGCCTCCTTCGCGAAATGTAATGTAGCTAAATCGGCGCGCTCAATGCGCCCGTCCAACTGGTACAGTGGCTTCGATTGACGCAAATTAATTTCGCCTTCCATGGTGGCCAACAAGTGGGAATCCTTCACCGCGACGGTACCCTTGAATAATTGCTTCTGTAAATTGCCCTTCAGACTTACCCGCTTGTAGGCATATTTATTGAAATTGATTTCCGAAATCATGCCGTCAAAATCGACTTTCGCCGAGGCATTTGAAAAGCCTGTTCCTTTGATTTTCGCAGTCAAATCGATGGTACCTAAGTAATCTTCCAGTACCAATAATTTCCCGAGTTTAAACTTCTTGAGGGCGACCCGACCATCATATCCGGACAAGGCCATGGAATCCTTCATTTGCATGGTCACATCCCCTTCCATGTAGCCTAAACCCGTATTCCCTTTTCCGGCCGTCCGAAAATTCGTATTGGTACCTTTAAACAAACCAGAGAAGGAAACGGGACCCAGAATCCGCATTTTATCTGCGGCCGGTTTGGTGATAAATACGGCTAAATCCTCCGGGATAAACAATGAATTTTGCATCACAAAATCCATCTGGGTCTTCGGAATATCGGGCAAACCTTTAAAGGTAAAATCACCCCGCAAGATACTCTTGGTACCGAAACCTAATTGAAATTTTTTCAATGCCAAATCTCGCACGGTGCCCGACAACTTTCCTTGCAATTTGTAATTGCCTTTGTAAGGATACATGGACTCCACAAATCGTCCGACATCGTTTGAATTCAGACGGGCATTGACCAAATTGGCTTGCATATTCGCCTTATCAAACCATTGAGTCAAATCCTCAATTTTCTTGTAATTGACCAAAAACTGATTGGCGATGTAGGAATCATTGACCGATAAATCCAATTGGTCAAAACGCATTTGGCGATCACAAATCATGAAATGCGTATTCATGCGCTTGACTTGTAAATGGGTCATTTCATGGGCCGCACGGAAGCCCACGGTCTCTAGGCCAATCGTATCACCTTTGGAATAGAATTGTTTCACCTTGGAATTAATGTGGGAAACAGTAAAATGCGATAAGTCGAAATGCGTATTTGAAGCTAAATTGGGCTCTTGTTCATCATCCAAAATAAACTTTCCGTCTACGACGTCTGCTTCACGAATAACGAAGACCGATGAACCCTTGGAGGGAGTTGGCGAAATGCGGTGAACCCAGGCAATAATCTGATCAACAAAGTGATTTAAATTCACCTGACCGGCTTTTTTCTCCAAGATCAAATGAACACGCGGACGGAACAATCGGGCATAATCGAGCGTAGGCTTGTTTCCACCCAAGAACAAATCGGAAATACTAAAATTGACATCGAGGTGTTCAATGTAGATCATTTCCTTTCCCCAAGGATCTTGAACGCGCAGGCCCGTAATGCTTAATTCGTCGAAAAATTTGACTTGAATGCCTTTTAAGTCGACCGGATAACCCAGCTCACGCTGAATGATGGGCTTGAAGTAATTGGCCAACAACATTTGATTGGATGGGGCGCGAAGGAGCAAAATGAAGGTAAAAATGAGCAAAAAGATTCCTACCAACCCGTATAGGACTGATTTGGCTAGGATCTTTAGGTATTTTACCATGTTTATTTTTTTTGCCTTATTTTTGCAAACAATTCGCAAAATGAACCTACTCGCCATTGAATCTTCGTGTGATGAAACCTCCGCCGCCGTCATGGTGGATGGAGTTTTAAAATCAAACGTCATCTCGACCCAACTCATCCACACGGAATGGGGTGGTGTCGTTCCCGAATTAGCCAGTAGAGAACATCAAAAAGCGATCATTCCTGTCGTAACAGAGGCTCTCCAAAAAGCAAATATAAACAAAAATGAACTGAATGCCATTGCCTTCACACGGGGCCCAGGTTTATTGGGTGCATTACTGGTAGGAACCTCTTTCGCGAAGTCATTATCCCTTGCGCTTAACATTCCCCTTATCGAGGTAAATCACATGCAGGCGCACGTATTGGCCCATTTTATCGAGGAGCCCAAACCACAATTTCCATTTCTTTGCCTAACGGTCAGTGGCGGACATACGCAATTGGTCTGGGTCAAAGATGCCCTGCACATGGAGGTCATTGGGGAAACCCAAGACGATGCAGTGGGCGAGGCCTTCGACAAGACGGCTAAACTCATTGGCTTGCCATACCCGGGTGGACCGCTCATCGACAAACTAGCCAAAGAAGGGAACCCGGATCGCTTCCCATTTTCATTGGGGGAAATGCCCGGATTGAATTTCTCTTTCTCCGGAATTAAGACCCAAATTCTGTACTTCCTTCAAAAAGAAACCCAGAAAAACCCACAGTTCGTAGAGGAAAACAAGGCAGATATTTGTGCCTCCGTCCAAAAGAGTCTGATCGATATGCTACTGCGCAAAGTCAAAAAGGCCATGCGCGAAAAATCTTGCAAACAGATTGCCATTGCGGGTGGTGTTTCGGCGAATTCCGGACTACGTTCCCGATTGAGTGAGATGGGTGAAAAAGAAGGCTGGGATGTATTTATTCCAGCATTTCAATATTGCACAGACAATGCCGGCATGATCGCCATGGCCGGACATTTCAAATATGAGGCAGGAGAATTCACCGATCAAGACGTAACGCCTTTGGCGAGATATTCTTTGTGATAATGGGTTTTGGGTATAACCCCAGGTTTCAACCTGGGGATTGATGCGAAGTATCGCGTCTCTACACTAATCCTTTTAGGGCATTCCAGAACTCCAACTTAAGTGCCTTCTCCGCATCGGTCAACGTCGAAATCAAGCGAGGAAAATAATACACGCGCTTATCGCCAACAGCCACCACCTGATTCGCCTGTAATCCGGCGATCGATTGTTCGCCCAAGAAAATAAAACGGTTTGGCTTCGACTTAGTTACAAATTCCTCCAAGGAAACCTGAACTTGATCCGCCTCCAAAATCGACCAATCCGAAACGGGTAAAGTCAATGGCGGTGCAGCGAATATCAATTGTAAACGGGATTTTTCAGCCTCATCAATGGCCCCAATCACCAACCATGGAGTATCAATGGCAGGAACTCCTACCTCCACCACCTCTTCGGTAGGTAAAACAGGGG
>JBJTMZ010000296.1:0-14701 GCA_046073805.1 Aquirufa sp. | reverse complement strand
AAAAATGATTCTAGATGATTTGGAGGGTTATTTTGGACAAAAAAATCATGTTTGGCAGAGTCCTGTCGCCCCGCATCTCGGCTCCGAATTTCAAGAAAAAGTATGGAAATATTTGTTGGAAATCCCCGTCGGCCAAGTGCGTAGCTACCGGGAAATTGCTGAAATGCTAGGCCAACCGAAAGCTGCGCAAGCCGTCGGAAATGCCAATGGCCAAAATCCCATTTTGTTACGTATTCCTTGTCACCGAGTGATTGGTTCCAATGGGACGATGACAGGTTATGCGGGTGGATTGTGGCGGAAAGAGTGGTTGCTCCGACATGAGGGTTATGACGGATTGAACCAACAAATGAACTTATTTTAACATGGAAAACGAACAAATTGTTGACGCTGTCGAGCTATTGGTGAAATTATGGGATGTGCATGGCATCAATGAATTCAAAAGTAAAAACCTCAGTTTTGCCGCACGAGGCTTAGATAAATTTCCAGGACGTATTGCCAATTTGGATGCGGATGCACTCTATGCCATTCCAGGTGTGGGGAAAGTGGTTGTTCAAATTATTCAAGATTTAGCGCAAACAGGAACTTGCCCAGACCTAGAGGCCATGACCGAGCAAACGCCTCCCGGAATTTTAGATATTTTGAAAATTAAAGGCTTGGGCCCAAAGAAGGTTGGTATTATTTGGCGCGAATTGTGCATTCCTGAATTAGATGATTTGTTAGCCGCTTGCCATGCAGGTCAATTGGAGCAATTAAAGGGTTTTGGGAAAGCGATTCAAGAGAATGTGACTTCCTACATCCTTTTTCTTAAAGAGAACCGTCGGAAATTACGTTTAGATAAGGCCGAAAAGTTAAGCAATCATTTGTTGGAGCTACTGCTTCCTGTTTTCCCAAAAGTTCTCATATCCGGGGAATTAAGTCGGAATTGTGAAGTCATCTCTTCGCTCGTTTTCATTGCGCAAAGCGAGGATATGTTTGGTGCGCATGGCTTGATTGAGGGGATTACGGGGATGCAGACAGATTTCCAACAGTCCTCTCCCTTTACTTGGCGCGGACATTTGGAAGGTCATTTGATTCCCATCGAAATTCATTTGACGGATGAGTCACAGTTGAAGATTTTGCAATTCCAACATGGTTCTAATCCCGAACATTTGGCGTTGGTGAATTTTTTCCAACTGAAAAATATCCAAGAAGTTGATGAAATTTATTCCACTCAAAATCTTCCCTACATCGTTCCGGAAATGCGGGAAGGGTACAAGGAGTTTGAATGGGCGGCGAAATATCAGTCGGCCGACTTAATCCAAGTCAGCGATTTAACCGGCTGTTTGCATAATCACTCGACCTATTCGGATGGAAAAAATTCGCTATTGGAAATGGCAGAGGCTTGTCAAGCCATGGGATTAACCTACTTCGGTATCGCCGACCACTCCCAATATGCCGCGTATGCAGGTGGATTGAAGGAGGAAGATATCATTCGCCAACATGCTGAGATTGACGAATTGAATCAAAAATGGACGGATTTTAAGATTCTGAAGGGAATCGAGGCCGATATATTACCCGATGGTAGTTTGGATTACAATGACCGTATCTTGTCTTCATTCGATTATGTGGTGGCTTCGGTACACGCGCAGTTGGTCATGGATCAAGAGCGTGCCATGGGTCGATTAATCAAGGCAATTGAGAATCCACATACGAGCATTCTAGGCCACCCAACCGGACGTTTGTTACTGACGCGTTCGGGATATCCGATCGATACGACTAAGATTTTGGATGCTTGTAAGGCAAATGGAGTGAGCATTGAACTTAATGCGAGTCCATACCGCCTCGATTTGGATTGGCGGCATATTTATGAGGCGATGGATAAAGGAGTTTATGTTTCCATCAACCCCGATGCGCATAAAATAGAGGGTTTGAAAGATATGGAATATGGCGTGCGGGTAGGCAGGAAGGGCGGCTTATTGAAAGCCTTGGCCCTAAATGCCTTGCCTTTACAGGATTTATTGGCCTTTTTTGCTAAATCTTAGAAATTCGGTTTCAATAAGTATTTCGCATAGAATTCATCGATGATTCGTACGGCATCTGTCGGTGTGTCAACGATCGAAAAGAGTTCCAAATCTTCCTCATGGATATTTCCATGTTGGACCATGGTCGTTTTCATCCACTCAAAAAGCCCTGTCCAATATTCTGTGCCCACCAATACGACGGGAAATTGGCCAATTTTATGGGTTTGGATAAGTGTCAGGGATTCGAACATTTCGTCCAAGGTTCCAAATCCACCCGGCATGATGATAAACCCTTGTGAGTATTTGACAAACATGACTTTGCGAACAAAAAAGAAGTCAAAATTGATGTTTTTATCATGGTCGATGTAGGGATTCGGCGTTTGTTCGAAGGGTAATTCGATGTTTAGGCCTACAGAACGTCCTCGCTCGCTTTTTGCACCCTTATTTCCCGCTTCCATAATCCCGGGACCACCTCCTGTAATCACTCCGTAACCATGTCTAACAAGTTTAGCCGCGATCTGTTCGGCCAAGCCATAATATTTATCCTCAGGTTTGGTTCGTGCGGAACCAAAAATACTTACGCAGGGGCCTATTTTTGAAAGTTTATCGATACCCTCCACAAACTCGCTCATAATTTTGAAAATTCTCCAAGATTCCTCGGATTTTATCTGTGCCCAGGTTTTATCCCCGAAGACCTTCTTGATGCGGTCTTCATCTTCTCTCCATTGATCCGTCATAATTTATCTGTTTGAACATTGGCAAATGTACATGATATCAACGTACCTTTGTTGAAATTTATTATTCCTTTTTTATGAGCTTAGCAAAATCATTCGCCGTGGGTGGCGATCATGCCGGATTTGATTACAAAGATCAGTTAATTGATTTTTTAAAGGAACTAGGATTCACAGTGAAAGATTGTGGAACCTATTCGGCTGATTCGGTAGATTATCCAGATTTTGCACATCCAGTAGCAGAATCCGTTGAGAAAGGGGAGTCTACGTTTGGATTGTTGTTATGTGGAAGCGCGAATGGGGTTGCAATCACCGCAAATAAGCATCAAGGTATTCGGGCGGGTCTCGCTTGGAATGTTGAAGTGGCGAAATTGGTCCGTCAACATAATGATGCCAATGTACTTTGCTTACCAGTTCGATTTATTTCTTTGGAGGAAGCAAAGACCTGTTTGCAAGCATTTATTGATACGCCATTTGAAGGCGGTCGACATGCCGGTCGGGTAGGGAAGATTGCTTGTTGCTAATTCACCCGTTTATATAAATTCTTGCTCGTTTCGTGATACCTCGTTTTTAAATAGGGAAGGTAATTTTGAACTAATTTGAATTTCCCTGTGGGGTCGTAAATGTAATTTGGCGCGTCCTGATTCATGTATTGATCCAACAGAACAATCGTCTTGTATTGATTCAATTCATCGAATAGCGACTTCGATAAGTCCCAATTCACAAAAGGTCCCGCCATTGTGTTATTTTGATATGCTTCAATTTGGGGACCCAAAATCATCAGTTTTTCATTGCGGATACTAATTGGACTTTCTTGAACTCTCTTTTGGCTTTTGGTTTTCCAATCAAAGGCCAATGAAAAATAGGTAAGGCCCAACATCGCCCAAAGCATGACTTCTCGAATCCAATATTTCTTCAACAGGAAAAAGCTATTCAAACTAAAATAGGCCAATGCGGGCAAGAAAAATAACACATTGTTACTTTCAGTCGCGGGTAAGGTGAAAATAGCGATGATCGAAGTAAATATCCAGATCAAATTGGTTTGTTGGGCTTTCTGACCATTTGACTTCACCTTCGGGTTTTCCACTACTTTCCAAAATCCATAGATTCCAAAGGCGATAGGAACAAGATATGCCCAAGTGATATCTTGCAGTTGGGCCCATACCGGTGCATGAAATTCAATGGCCGAATTTTGGAATACTTGTAGTAGATAGGGGAAATTTCCATGGTACGTATACACTAATCCGGTAATGATATTCACAATGAAGAACCCTACGAGGACAAGAAGCAATTGACGAATATTAATACCCGAATAAAACACCAAACTCAAAAAAGCCCAAAAGATGAATAAGAAATAGCTCGGGTAGCATAATCCAGCCGCACCGATAAATAAGCCGATTAGAAACACCCGGTCGTCAACATTCAAAGTGCTTTGTTGTTTAACGATTTCACGCCAAGCTAAAAGTAAAAACGTAAGTCCTAAAAGGGCAGCCGAGGGAACAATAAAATCGAGGGAGAAATGAAAGAAAACGGCATAAATAAAGAAGGGCAAATAGCCCATCGGGGGCATTAATTCGTAACGCTGAATGGTTCGTTGGAAAATAAAGCCTTGAAAAATTATTAACGCACTGGCCCAATAGGCATTCAATGCCATGGGGATTCGTAGGAAATCCAACAAT
This sequence comes from Aquirufa sp., assembly GCA_046073805.1. GTDB lineage: Bacteria > Bacteroidota > Bacteroidia > Cytophagales > Spirosomataceae > Aquirufa. The sequence goes on along the minus strand of JBJTMZ010000296.1, from coordinate 10,291 downwards.
TGGAAAAATCCAGCTGCAAAAGGACCTGTATTATCTCGGATATCTTGATACATTCGAAACCCCTCATTGAGTTTCTGACCAATTAATTGATTCTTCAATTCCCAATAAAATGGAGCAAGGTCTGCCTGCACGAAAAGAAACGTTGATATTCCCCAGATCACTAACATGATTATTAGGGGAATAGAAGCGTTCGAACGGAGAAATTGAAACATAATTGTATTTTGAATTCGCTAAATTACGGTGAATCCAATTATTATTGTGAAATTTGTAAGATTTTTGAGTAGAAAAGCATCGGAGCAAATATGGAAAGTAAACGTCAACAAAAGTTTGGGAGACAAATTCAGAAGGATTTAAGTGATATCTTTCAAAAAGAATTTAAAGAATTGTTCGGCCGGGCGATGGTGACTGTGACGGATGTGAAGGTGAGTCCCGACTTGTCTGTAGCCCGAGTTTATTTGAGTTTTCTTTTAGCCGATGATGTCAATCAAATCATGGATTCCTTGGCCGAAAAGAACAAGGCTATTCGAAATGCTCTTGCGAATCGTATTCGTAAACAAGCACGTATTATCCCGCATTTAGGGTTTTATTTGGACGATACGGCGGCTTATGCGGCGAAGATTGAGGCCTTATTTGAGGGTCTCGTGATTCCGCCATCAGACGGTATTCCCTCAGAAGAAATCTAATTAGACCTTCCCGTGAATCTATCCTTATTTATTGCAAAAAGGTATTTTTTTTCAAAAAGTAAGGCGAGTTTTATCTCCCTCATTTCGCGTATTTCCATGATTTCCGTAGGCGTAGAAGTCATGGCGCTTATTCTTATTCTTTCCGTTTTTAATGGTTTAGAAGATTTTCAGAAGGGATTATTCAAAACCTTTGATCCGGATTTGCGGGTGTTATCTGTTCGCCAGCAGCCTTTTGAATTAAGTTCAGCGCAAATCAAATCCATTCATTCTATTCCGGGCATTCAATTTGTGAATCCAGTCTTAGAAGATCAAGGTCTACTTCGATATGATCAAAAACAACTGGTTGTACGATTTAAAGGCGTAGATTCTTCATTTCTTGCAGCGAACCGCTTGAAGAAGCAAGTCGTGGAAGGGGATTATTTTCTCGGGGACTCCACCCAGGCCTTTGCCTTAGTTGGGATTGGTGTTTTTCTAAACATGGGAATGAGTTTTGAGAATACGGTGGAACCGATTCAGGCATGGTATCCTGATCACGATCGTTTGCGGCGTTTTTCATTGAGTGAGAATACCATCCGTAGTCAATCCTTTTTCCCCGCGGGTGTATTGGAGGTCGAGCAGAACTTTGATAACCAAACCGTTATCGTTCCCCTCGCATGGATGGAGAATCTCATGAATATGCCTAGGAAGCGCTCTGCCTATGAAATAATCTTAGATTCTCAGGCGAACGATAGGGTTGTGAAAGACCAATTAACTGCGATACTCGGGAAAGATATCCTGGTTCAAACGCGTGATGAACAACACGCTCTGCTGTTAAAAGCCATCAAAATCGAGAAACTCTTCGTGTTTTTAATCATGGCATTTGTCATGGGGATTGCCTCATTCACGCTATTCTATGCACTTTCATTGTTGGTCATTGAGAAGCGCAGGGACCTCCGTTCACTAATGGCCATCGGAATAACGCCAAAACAAATGCTTCGCAGTTTTCTCTATTTAGGTCTTCTGATTAGTTTTTCCGGCGCTTTGGTGGGGATGTTATTAGGTTTTGGATTCGCATGGGCCCAACAGCAATTTGGCATTGTGCCATTGGGAATTCCCAATGCACTCATTGATGCCTATCCAATCAAAATGGAATTAGAGGATTTTCTTTGGACAGCCTTGGCGGTAATTGTCATTACGTTTATTGCATCCATTTTTCCAGCAAAAAAGGCCATTGAAATGACCTTCGACATTAAGTAGTCGGGTTAAACTCGCCCTCCCATTTCGAAACGACACAGGTCGCTACACCATTTCCCGCAACAGACGTAACCGTCCGACCCATATCTAGGAATGGATCAACGCCTAAAAGCAATGCAATCCCTTCGGCGGGTAGGTTAAACATGGTTAATGTTCCCGCAATAATCACTAAGGAAGCTCTGGGTACTCCGGCGATACCCTTGGAGGTAATCATCAATGTCAACAACATGGTAATCTGTTGCTCCAAAGACAAATGAACCCCGTATGCCTGGGCAATAAATCCTGTCGCAAATGTCATGTAAAGCATTGAACCATCTAGGTTGAAACTGTAACCCAGTGGAAGGACAAAACCTACGATGCGCCGACTGCATCCGAATTTCTCTAAAGCAGCAATGGTTTGTGGGAAAGATGCTTCCGAACTTGCCGTAGAGAATGAAATCAACAATGCCTCCTTTAATTCCTTCAATAATTTCCAATAGTTAATTCCGTTGACAGCAGCAATGATCCATAAGATGACTGTCGTAAAAAATAACAATCCACCCATGAAACAAATCATCAGGTAACCATAACTGATTAGTATGCTTAAACCTTTGTTGGCCACCACAGTCGTCATCGCCGCAAATACCGCATAGGGAGCTACCTCCATGACGTAATTCACCATTTTGAAAACGACTTCTGCCAAGTTCTCAATCACATGAATTAAGCGTTTTCCTGTCTCTCCAATGGAACCCAAAGCAACCCCGAAAAACAGCGAGAAAATAACGATTTGAAGTATTTCATTTTCCGCCAAGGCCTTAAAAAAACTGTCCGGGAATATATGTAAGATGAAATCTTCCAAGGATTTCGCCTTGCTTGCATCGATTCCTGTCTCGGTTCCTGCGCTTGGTTTAGGCCAACTTTGTAAACTCCCCGGTTTTGTAACATTGACAACCACTAATCCGGTGACAAGGGATAATATCGTGGCGAAATAAAAGTAACCGATGGTTTTCACACCAATGCGGCCAACCGCCTTGAAATCACCTAATTTGGCAATTCCCACAACAAGCGTACAAAACACAAGTGGACCAACAATCATTTTGATCAATCGAAGGAATATTTTCGAAATCACCTGCACTTTACTAGCGATGTCATGGCTGACTTCCGGTGCTAAGGTGATAAAGAGGTACTCGCCCAAAACAAGGCCTAGTACGAATCCAATGATGATTTTCTGAGTTAAGCTAAGTTTCATAAGGTTTTCGGTTGACGTAAGTGCTTTTTATAAAGCGGCATGCGGTATGCAATCATTCCCCAAATAAACGGAAATAATAGCAAGTCTAAAAGTTTGCTGTTGGTTTGAAATTGAATTTTGTCAATGACAAGCGTATTATTTTCTCCACTTGCCTCAATTCGATGCTCATGTCTCCATGCCACCATTCCGAAGGGAACAATGACACCCTCGTCGACAAATACATGTGATTGCCCATCAAATTGGTAGGAGGTAATCTTGGATGTCCATCGTGTTTTGTAGACGAGAAAATCAAGTTCGATAATGACTTGGTCATTCGCCTGACACCCATCGAATCGGATGATGCGCGCGATCGGGAAGGGAGGAGCTAGTTTCGCTAAAAGTTCAGCTGTGAAGCGCTTCCACACATAAGGCATGGAGGCAGAAACACGACAAGTTAGTTGGAATTTAGGCATTAAAAACGAGCCAAAATATGTAGCAAGAAACCTAAAATTGCTTTAAAGCCCATTCCGATGTATTGCGTCCATCGTGTTGATGTAGTTTCGCGATTTCCCTTATCGTCTGGTTTCGTTTCTATTCTTGGTTCAGCATTGGCATATAGGACCACATGCTTTTGCTTAGCTTTCAGCGAATCCGTTTGAATGGTCTTAGGATGCAAGACTGCATATTCTACCAGCCCAAAATTGCTGAACAAGAATGGTGCAATCAAAACAAATAATAGGAAATAGATTTTCTTCATCGTATTAATTGACTTTTTTCTTTGCCTCTTCAAACTTCTGCGCTTGCTTTACAATAGCCTCTTCATTGGCCTTTTGATCCAATTTGTTTTGCTCTTGATTGGCTAAAATCTTCTCTTTTTCAATCTTCGCCTCCTCCAATTTCTTGGTTAACAATTCGGTTTGACGTCGATTTGAATCCAATTCGCGAATCATTCGCTCTGCCGCCTTTTGGTTCTTTGTTTTTGTCGCAATTAAATCATTTAATGCCTTTTCTTGCGTACGAACGTCCTCTTCTAAGTTGATGAGTTTAACGAATTCTTCCAACCAATTACTTGCATCCCGGTATTTCTCATGACCGTTTTGAATGTAGGTGTCTGGCCCAGTCGCGATGGAAACAAATAATTTTGTTTTGTTCTTTTCTTCACTCGTTTTAGACAACAAGGTTACGGGAGAACTTGAAATATCTGAAATTTTCGCCTGATAGACATTGATTGCGCCGCCACGTCCAGCTTCCACGGATCCGTATTTTTTCAAAAACTTCTTCCACGATTCAATGACATATTTCTCTTCGGAATTCACATAGGTATAAAAACCTTCTTTCTTTGCTTTTTCAATCTCGTCCATGCCCGTAAAAACCTGACCGAAAAGTGAAACACACGAGAAACTTAATACAATTGCGAAAATGAATCTTTTCATACGGACTAATTTGTTGAATGCAATGAGCAAAGGTAAATTATTAAGGACATTTTTTGCACAAGATGAGCTCATTTTTTTCATGCTTGTTTTGAATACCAAAGAGCGTGAACTGCCCTCCATCTTTTAATTTTAGTTTTTGTCGGAGCGCCTCCGCCTTCATTGGAAAATTCTTGGTACTTATGTTGGCACGTAAGTCCCCAAGATGCGGTATCAACCATTCCCGTTGCACGGGCCCCGAAGAAATTTTTTCATAAACCTTTCCAGGGAAATCATAAACTCGTTCATTCGCGCTATACAAATGCGTATGCTGGCCTAATTGCCAGACTCCCAACTCTTGAATTTTTTTAAAAAAACCTGCTTTCAGAATCGTGGGATGTACTTCATAAATGTAATTGCCCGCATCGCCTAAGTTCATTTTGGCTTCCTTTTCTGCTTCCATGCTGCTCGTAAATAGAAGAGATCGCTCATTGGCTAATTCGATCAAGTCAATGGGAGGGTTGAGGAGGTTGAACTCCGACTTAACAAACAACAACTCCTTAACTTCCTGTTGATAGGCGACAACAAACACCTTTTCCACACCCTCCAATTCCTTAATCGCACGTTGGATATCTAAAACCGGACTCGTCTTTATTAATAACTTACTTCGTTTTGTATTACTCAATAAATCCAAAACGTTGGGTTGACAATCCTTGAATAAAATCACTTTATTGCCCTGCTGATCTCGTCGAGCTGGATCTACATAGATCCAATCATAATCAGCTGATATATAATCCACTCCATTGCCCTCCTCGTGATTAACATTAGACAAACCTAAAACAGCATGATTATATCGGGTTCGATTCACTAATTCAGTTTGCTGCTCTACATAGGTCACTTTTTCGCAGGTCTGGGAAAAGGCCCAAACATCCACCCCCATGCCACCGGTAATATCAATTAGTTTTCCTTTTACCAAGTTTGCTTTAAATAAGGCCGTGGCTTCCGAGGATGCTTGCTCCAGCGAGATTTGTGCCGGGAAATAAATAGCCGGATTAGCTACCCACGTAGGTAGTTTGTCCACTAGTTTTTGACGCGCCTGTATTTGAGCCGCAAGCTTTTTGATATCCAGGGTCGGATATTTTTTAGCTGTTAACGCAAGGATAGATGGATCTTGCTGTAGGTGTTCCTGAATGAATTTTATTTCTTCCGGTTGAAGCATACAGCAAAAATAGAATGTTTGTTGTAAATTTAGCTGTATAAACAATTTCTTATGTCGATTTATCAACTAAACGTTAACAAGAAAAAGCACCGAGTGGAAGTGGATTCTGACACACCTTTGCTTTGGGTTATTCGGGATACCATCGGGTATACGGGTACAAAATTTGGATGTGGAATGGGTCTTTGTGGCGCATGCACCGTTCTTTTGAATGGTTCTCCCATTCGATCTTGTTCAACGCCGGTATCGACTTTGAAGCCGACCGACAAAATAACCACCATCGAGGGTTTATCCGAAAAGGCAACTCATCCTGTCCAAGAGGCATGGATAGAGGCCCAAGTTCCTCAATGTGGTTATTGTCAATCCGGACAAATTTTGGCAGCGTCCGCTTTGCTTGCTTCGAACGCGAATCCCAGTGATGACGACATCGATGCTGCCATGGCTGGAAATATTTGTCGGTGCGGTACCTATCCGCGCATGCGCAAGGCCATACACGCAGCTGCTAAAAAGATTCAAAACGCTAAAAAATCCTAAGCCATGAAAACACAAACCTCTCGCCGCGATTTTTTACGCATTAGCTCGCAATCTGCATTTATATTGGCTTTGGGATTTTCTTCCAAAGGAAGCGCCGCCCAAATTCAAAAATACAATCCCTCATTAGGTGTGGAGATTAACCCATACATCATTATCAATGAATCTGGGAAGGTGACCTTATTTAATCCGCGTCCCGATATGGGGCAAGGGACTTACCAGGCTCTCCCTCTTTTATTAGCTGAAGAATTAGACGTGTTATTGGAGGATGTCGAAATTCAAATGACGGATGGTTCTGCTCGTTTTGGTTCCCAACTTTCCGGAGGTTCTTCTTCCGTTCGTACCCGTTGGATCCCCATGCGTACTGCCGGTGCTGCTGTACGTGAGATGTTGGTTCAAGCCGCAGCCAATCGATGGAAAGTAAGTCCTTCGGATTGTAGCACAAACAATGGCTTGGTCATCAATAAATTAACGAAGGCTCAATTCAACTACGGCGAATTAGTGGAAGAGGCATCTCATTTACCCGTTCCTCCAAAGCCCAAGTTGAAATCCTTTTCAGAATTTAAGCAATTGGGTAAGCCATCCAAACGTCCGGATGTTCCTGCTAAGGTGGATGGGAGTGCGGTGTTTGGTATGGATGTCCAACTGCCGGGTATGCTTTATGCGAGCATTATTCATTCCCCTTACATTTATGGAAAGGTCAAGAGCTTTCAAGCTGATAAGGCCATGTCGGTGAAAGGTGTTCGTTTCGTCTTAAAAACGGAGCGTGTCTTTTTTCACGGACCCTTCGCAGACAATGCGGCATTCGATCAAAAAATACGTTCGAAGTCGGACGCCATTGCTGTTGTGGCCGATTCGTATTGGGCGGCTGTAAAAGCAAAGAAGGAAGTTACGGTTGATTGGAATGCCTTGGGATTTGCTGAAACCGCCACGGAACAATATTTTAATCAAGCACGCGCGGCGGCACTTCGGGAAGGAAACGAATACAAGGAAGACAAGGTAGGCGATTTTTCGAAAGCTTTACAGCTGTCTGATTATAAGATTCAGGCGACTTACCAAACGCCGTTTATGTCACATGCCCCGATGGAGCCATGCAATGCAACGGTATATGTACAAGGAGACCAAGTTGAAGTTTGGGCGCCTGTGCAAGGTCCTGATGGTTTGGTTAATGATTTAGCCACTTACCTGGGTGTGAAGCCTGAAAAGATTAAAGTTAATGTAACCTTTTTAGGTGGAGCCTTTGGTCGGAAAGCCGTCTTCGACTTCGTCATGCAAGCCGCTAATTTATCCCGTCAAACTAATGCGCCCGTTAAGGTCATTTGGACTAGGGAAGATGATATCCAGCAGGGACCCTATCGTCCGGGTATGATTTCTGCGCTACAAGGTGGCGTGGATAAGGATGGTAATGTATTGGCCTTCGAACATCGTTTGAATGGTGCATCGATTATGGCATCTGTATTTAAGGCGGATATGCGGAATAATCCGGATCCATGGGCAGGAGAGGGTATCAATTTGGCGGATAGCCCGTATGCTTTCCCGGCTCGTCGGAATTCATTTTCATGGGTAGATCCACAAATGCCTGTGTTGTGGTGGCGTTCTGTTTATGCCTCCACAAATGTCTTTGCGCAGGAATCCTTTATGGATGAGTTAGCGCACGAAGGAGAAAAGGATCCTTTGGAGCTACGTTTACATCTATTGCGTGATTCACCTCGTTTTGTAGCGGTATTAAATAAACTTGCCGAAATTTCAGATTACCAGGTTAAACGTAAAAAAGGAGTGGCAATTGGTATTGCAATTGCGCGATCATTCGCAAGTATCGTTGCGCATGCTTTTGAAGTTCAGAAGGATGGAACGGGTGTGAAGATTAAGCAAGTTTATTCTGTCATCGATTGTGGTTTCCCTTTGAATGAAGATAATATTAAAGCCCAGGTAGAAAGTAATTTAGTTTACGGGCTTACTGCCGCGATTAAAAATCAAATCAGTCGGACCCACGGCAAGACGGAACAAAGTAATTTCCATGATTACGCGGTGTTACGCCAGGGCGAAGTTCCACCTTGTCAGGTATTTGTTATGCCAAGTGAGGAAGAGCCGGGTGGCGTTGGTGAGCCTGGTTTACCGCCGATTGCTCCTGCATTATGTAATGCAATATTTCTCGCGACGGGAAAACGTGTACGTACGCTACCATTTGATTTAAGTTCCATATAAATGGTCGGAGTAATATTAGCGGCAGGGGCATCCTCTCGTTTAGGGGAAGCGAAACAATTATTGGTTTACAAAGGCCAAAGCCTCTTGGAGCGATCTATTCGCCTAGCATTTTCTGTATGCCAGGAGGTAGTAGTATGTCTAGGGGCTGAAGTGGATCAATCGATTCAGATTGTTGAAAATTTGCAGAAAGAGTTTCCGAGTACGTCTTTTGTCCAAGTCGAAGATTGGGAAAAAGGGATGGGGGAAACGCTTGCCGTTGGGCTCAGTACTGTCGATGTTTCACAAGATGTACTAGTGCTATTGTGCGACTTACCTTTTTTGACTACCTCCCATTTAACGAACTTGACTTCGTTGGCGAATCCCCATCGAGCCATCGTCGCATCATTTCAAGGAGTTAATTCTCCCCCTGTCTTGATTCCAAGTGCATTAAGACCTTTGTTTAAGCATTGGAGCGGTGATCAAGGTTTAGGTAAATTTTGGCGTCAAAATCCGATGCTATGTCAAATCGTTCATTATTCGGATAAATTTAGGGATGTCGATGTTCCGGAGGATCGGGAATATTGGGGGATTTGATTTTTGTAGAGACGTGATACTTCGCGTCTCTACTATTTGATATTTTACCCTATATTTTTTCGACTCTCTTAGTGAAATTTATTACCTTTGTCGCTTCTTGCGTCGATGCAACAACATTTTTTAATTAACATACCAGCGTGGAATCTAACGAAAGCCTACCAACCGTAGAAACAGCCAAAAAATTGGGATTATTGCCTGAAGAATATGATCGTATTCAGGAGATTTTAGGGCGTAAACCGAATTTTACTGAGTTATCTATTTTCTCTGTCATGTGGTCAGAGCACTGCAGTTACAAGAACTCCATTGTTTGGTTGAAGACTTTACCGAAAGACTCACCACGTATGTTGGCCAAAGCCGGAGAAGAAAACGCTGGCTTGGTGGATTTAGGGGATGGTTTAGGTTGTGCGTTTAAGATTGAATCCCATAATCACCCATCTGCTTTAGAGCCTTATCAAGGTGCGGCAACGGGTGTTGGAGGTATCAATCGTGACATTTTCACGATGGGTGCTCGTCCAATTGCTCAATTAAATTCCTTGCGTTTCGGAAACATTGAATTAGCCAAAACTAAATGGTTGGTGAAGGGAGTTGTGAAGGGAATTGGTGATTATGGTAATGCCTTTGGTATTCCTACGGTTGGAGGTGAAGTGCAATTTGATGATTGCTACAATGTGAATCCGCTCGTGAATGCATTTTCTGCCGGTATTTTAAAGGTAGGTACGCAAGCTTCGGCCATATCTTATGGCGTAGGTAATCCGGTATTTATCGTGGGTTCTGCGACGGGTAAGGATGGTATCGGTGGTGCAAGTTTTGCATCGGAGGATATTACGGCTAAATCAACTGAGAAGTTACCTGCGGTACAAGTAGGTGATCCTTTCCAAGAGAAATTATTATTGGAAGCTTCCTTGGAGATTATTGAAGCCGGTTGTGTGATTGGTATTCAAGACATGGGTGCGGCGGGTATTATCTGTTCGACTTCGGAGATGTCGGCGAAAGGAGAGCATGGAATGATCATCGATCTATCCAAAGTTCCAACGCGCCAGGCGAATATGAAGCCGTTTGAGATCTTGTTATCGGAGTCACAAGAACGTATCTTGATCGTCGTAGAAAAAGGACGTGAAGCGGAGGCGAAGAAGATTTTTGATAAGTGGGATCTGAATTGCGAACAAATTGGTACGGTAACGGATACCAAACGTTTGGAATTCTATCAAGACGGAGTTTTGGTAGCCGATGTTCC
>JBJTMZ010000295.1:0-6055 GCA_046073805.1 Aquirufa sp. | reverse complement strand
GTTTCCTCTTCCTTTACAAGGTTTTCTGTTTTCGTGGTTTGCCCGTCACCCTAGGTCTTCACCGATTTTACCGTTGGGTACTTATCGTCTGAATCCTTGTCGGTAACCACATCTTTCGACTTATTCGACAAATCTTCTTTTGTGTTTTCAGCTTGAATTGCACGATTTTTTTCCGCATCCACTAAACCTTCGTTGGTCGTTGCCTTGGTATCAATGTAATTTTTAACTGATTTTATGGTTGGGTATTTTACTTCAGAATCCGCATCTTTAACAAAATCACTTGATTTGTTCGATAGAACCTCTTTTTTATCGAACTCAGTTTGGGCTGCTATTGAAATAGGTTTATTTGCATCAGACGTATTGTCCACCAAATTGATCCCCAAATTTTCACGTGCGCCATCTTTCGTCGAAGCTCCAGTACCACCGTTTGCAAAACTTACTTCACCCGTTAATTTAGCTGATGACACCGATTTAATTTTGGCATCCGTGACATTTTCATCTAAAATCTTCGCCGTCGTAATAGCATTTGCCTTTACTTCTGGCGCATCATAAGTTCCGGATAGATCTCCCTTCAACTGAATTAAACCCGCATCTGTATTGGATGCATTCGGTAAGGTGATAGAACTTGGTTTGTCACCACCAGCAAGGGTAATGACATTTTTCGCATCATTTAATGAGATGGATTGCTTCTCAACCGTTAATGAGTTGATTGTCGCATCCTTCACGAATTTACTTACCGCTAAAACCGTAGGGAATAAATTTGCATTCGTTTCGTCCGACTTGATTTCATCCGTTTTATTAGCCGCATTTTCCTTATTGGCTAATCCGGGAACCATAGGAGCATCGGAGGTACCAGCTAAATCACCTTTCAATTGAATTAAACCGGCAACCGTATTCGACGCATTGGGTAAGGTAATTGAACTTTCTGATTCACCACCTTTTAAGGAAATCACATTCTTCGCATCATTCATTGCGATCGATTGCTTCTCAACCGTTAATGAATTAATTGTAGCGTCAGTAACATATTTACGAACTGCCAAAACCGATGGATATAAATTACCATTCGTTTCGTCTTGCTTAATGACATCTGCCTTATTCGATTTCTCTTCCTTCGCATTGATGTCCGCAGCTAAATTTTTTCCTAAGGTTGTCTCATCAACATATTGTTTGATTGCCTTAACCGTTGGATACTTATCATTCGAACCAGCATCCGTTACGATGTTGGTCGATTTATTCGAAACATTTTCCTTTCCATCAATGACCAATTGTGCATCTGCACTCAATGCAGATTCCGCCACAAACTGCTTCACAGCTGCGACGGTAGGATAATTGTAGTTGGGATTGGGAGCCGTTTTGATATTGCTCGCTTTATTTTGCTTATCTTCCTTCCCGTCAACCGTGGTTTGAAGCGCAATGCCTTGCGTAGCCTGGTCAACATATTGCTTCACGGCTTTTACAGAAGGATACTTATCGTTACTTGATCCGTCATTTTGTACATTGACCGATTTGTTTCCTAAATTCTCATAACTATTGGCTACAGCGTCAACCTTGGCCTGCGTAATCACCATTTGATTCGTTACATTGGTAATACGATTATCTTGATTGATGATTTGACTTCCTTGATTACCGACAGTCACCGAGATATCTCCAATTTGCTTGGTATGCGTATCAATCACCTTCTCATTTTCAGAAATAGCTTGATTAATAATCAAAAACTTGGAAATCGCATCCTTTTGGTTTTGATCGATTTCATTCTTCAATGGGTCTAGATCTCGATTGACAATGTATCCCACGTCATTGTTAAAGTAGGAGAGGGTAGTAGGAGATTCACGAACGTTCTTATATTCAACGGATTCCGCATACAAAGCATAAGCCATGTAATTAAAGGGCTGAATACTGGCGTTTGAAAAGGTTTTACCCGTGTCAAAACTTAAATCAACGCGAAGTTGCTTGACATTCGAGTCCCACTTGATCGCATCAAAGGTACGATAGGTAGCAGTCGTGGCTTGCGTAGAAATTCCAGACGCTCCACCGATTAAACCTGAACCTATCGATAAATTGATTAAACCAAATTCATCTGTGGTCGTCTGGTGAAATTCTTCATAATCCACAGAGCCCGATTTGGACAACAAGGTAAACCTTACAGTCACCTTCCCATTCTTCAATGGTTGACCTGTAATAGGAGTACCTGGAATCTCAATGGGCTTTGGGTCCATGATGATCGCTTGATAGTTTAAGCTTTTCGTTTGCCCTTGAGACAACAATGGAAAAGCTAGAAGACAAAATCCTAGTAAAAACTTTTTCATGATTTTAGAACGTGTTTTACGAATTTTTAGAACGGTATGAAAATTTTTAGAACGAATTGGGTACTAGACTATTTGAGAATTTTGATACCAAAACTGACGGTACCTGTTAAAAAATTTAAAGTTGGCTTACCCGCTTGCTGACTATGTAAAGTCTGCATGTGCTGGTAGTCCAAAAAGGCAAAAAGACGGTCATTTAGCTTCTTTTGCAACTGTCCAGAAAAACCCGCAAACAGCTGTAAATCAGAAAATTGACTATCGTTACTTAAATCAATATATCTCGTTCCAAGGGCTTGATTCCCTTGAATAAGCTTGTGGCCAGCCACACGACCTTGAATACTCACAGCCCAGTTTTTGAAACTCGGCGTGGAAATTCCAAGGCCACCAGACAAACCCACGTAATTTGTCTGATAGGAAAATGCAATGTTCTGATTGTCTCCAACGGCATTAAATTGGTTGGCCTCTACATGCAAATCGCCATGTATGAGGGATAACAATCTTGCAAGCCCTGTGTGCTGGGTGAAATAGATCGCTTTTTTACTTGACGAGCTGTAATTACTCGACGTATCCAACATCTTAAACTCTGCACCGATTTTAAATTGTGAACCGGAACCTTTTTTAAGAAAATCAATGCCAACACCTTCCGAGTTTGTAAACTGGTAGGTTGTCACATTGGTCCCTACGGATAAATTGTAGGTCTGCGCCTTGATGTCACTTACGATCCCACACACGAGAGCGAAAAAGATGACCATCAAGACCAAAGCTTTGATGTAAAAAAGTGAAATTTTCATTTTACAAAACGTTTATAATTTTTAGAACAGTTGCCAACACTTCCGAGACACGAAGAAAATCTTGGAGCCACTTCAGGATTAGTGACACAAACCTACAGCAATAAAAAACCGCCAAAAAGCTGTTTAAAATCAGTTTTTGAACCGATATAAAAATCTAGTACATGGATTATGGTACATGAGACGCAAAGCGGAGGTACGTACCATTTTTTATTTGATACAAGTCCAAGAAAATTGACCGACTAACGCATATTCACAAAAAATCGAAACGAATTCGTGTTGAAAGTCAGCTGATTGGGGAACGAATTGATAAAAAAGACTCGCTGAAGAGCGCAAAAAATGTGCGAAATCAGGAAAAACCTTTCAATAATTTATCATTTGGTATTTTTTACGAGCTGATTTAGGGAAAAAATACGGCCTGAGAATCGAATATTTAACAAGTTGAGACCATTTCCTGGTCAGAAATGTCCTCTCAATGGGCAGAATAGTTTTTAAAATAGGATCTCCGATAATAAATTACAAGCAATTCAGAGGCTAATAAATATGATTTTTAAGCTGATTTCACCCTCTAGTAACATCAGGGTAATTAACAAGCACAGGGAAAAGGGATCTATGAAAGCTTTAAAGATGTACGTGTAAACCTATTTATCTAGACCCATTCTGCCCGTTCAAAATGATTTACAAACGAATTCCCTAAGATCGGAGGTATTAGGGGTAAACAATAAAAATCCCTCTCCAAACAACATGAAGAGGGATTCGCGAATCAAAGACTAATCTGATGTATTTTTCTAACTAAAGCCAAGTTTGATGACCAGGCCTGAATCATCGTGCGCATGTTGCTGTTTGGCGACGCTTTTTAAATATTCGGACGGTGTTTTACCTGTTTTCTTGCGGAATGAATTCACAAAATTGGAACGTGATAAAAAGCCACAGGTATAGGCAATCGATTCCAGGGTTAGGTTTTTGGCCCGTCCATCATTAATTAATTCCATGGCGTATTCAATACGCGCATTGTTTTTCCAATCATTAAAATTGATTCCTAGGTAATTATTATAATAGGATGTCAGTTGGTGATAAGGAATATTCGTGTCCTGAGTAATCACCGAAAGCGTAAACCCAGGCTGTAAGAATGGCTTATTCTGAAAATATTCCGATAATTTCCGGGATATTAAAACGTTAGCGGATTCTACTTCGGCCGAATCAGGTTCTAATGATCGTATTGGCGAATTTGAATAATCATTAAATACCAATTTCTCTGGCGAATACTCCTTTTTTATTATCCTCCGCTTGTAACCATTATATAGTATCCTTGGAAAAAAGAAAATGGATGAGTTCATCACGATGAGGAATAAAGTAGGCACCAACATAAATAATTTAACCTCAGCCACATCATTCACTCGGTAAGCTCCATGCTGAGCGAATAAGCCAATTAAAAAAGAAGTTAAAAAATTTAGACCCGCACATACGATCAACATGGCATACCAATTTAAGTTGGAGGCATTGGAACTCTTTTCATTTGCGAGAAAAGTATGACGATGATTCATAAAGATTCTAAATGCCGCAATACTGTAGATGAATCCAATCAAGGGTCTTAAGAAAATATTGAATTCTATAGGGAAGAGCAAAGTCTTCAATTGCATCAATTTAAAGGGATTCTGAATAATGGCCCGAATAAATTCAATCTTGACATCCGAACTCAAAAATACGTGCGGCATAATATTTACCAATGAAATGGCAAATGGCAATAAATGCCAATACTCTTGTCGAGTCAAATGTTCCGGTTCATTCGGCAACATTGATTTCTTTATATATAAGTATAGGAGCGGGGCCGACAAAGTAAAAAATGGAATAGCTCCTGGAATAAAATAATAAAGAACATAAGGGTGATTGGTGTAGAAAACGAAGTTACGAGTCAACGAAAATATGCTAACTGTCAAGAAAAATAAGCTTAGGTAAACTCCTAGTTTGTTTTCTTGGGTGGTATTGACGATCAGCAACGCTGATACCATCAATCCGAAGAGTGATACAATTTCAAACATAATTATAGATTTAAATAAGAACACGGAGTAGCTATATTCTGCTATTCGATGTTCAAACTTCATCAAAAATGTTTAAACGGGCATTCCAAGATGTACTAAAAATTGTACCGAAATCGCAATTCAAGTCAAAAGTGGCGTACTTATATTAAATGAAAACACAAATTGGCCGTTAAATAGGACAATTAGAGTACGAAAACAGACAAAAAGGTGAATTGGCTCTGCGTATTAAAATTGAATTATGATACAGTGCTGGGCATATCAACTAGCCAGAAGTACGCCAATTTTCTAGATATTATTGAATTTGGATAGAAATTCGGAAGGCGGCATTCCCTTCATTTTTTTGAATGCATCGACGAAATTTGCACGAGAACGATAGCCACATTGCATCGATATCGACTCCAAGGTCAAGTGCTTTGCCTCGCCCGATTCAATTAATTCAACGGCATGATTAATGCGTAATTCATTCTTCCAATCATTGAAGTTTTGATTGTATCGCTGCTTGATGAAATAAGAAATTTGATGCACGGGCAATTTCATTCCATCTGACATGGAATTCAAAGAGAACCCCATTTCCAAACATGGCTTAGTTAACATGTATTCCGTAAATGCTCGTTCGATTTCATCGAGGTCATATTTGGAGGCCTCAGGATCCGAAGGTAAGCCCGGATTACGAGAAATTTTACTCGATTTCTTCGCCTGCTCAATAAAATATTTCTCAAAGACCAATTTAGGATGAAAAAGTGCCGTCAAAATGAAGAGTGCATTTAATACTCGTGGCGAGGATACTAAACTATTGATGGCAACCGGATCATTGATAATCGTATTATCAGCTGGATTTAAATTTACACCCACATAAATCGTCATTGAATAAAATCCGAATGCAAACAAAAAACTCAAACAATAATATCCATAGTGATACCCTGAT
>JBJTMZ010000294.1:0-4607 GCA_046073805.1 Aquirufa sp. | reverse complement strand
GCCATTTCCAATGTGGATGTGATTATTTTTGAGGATTACGATAAGGGAGTTTTGAGTGCGGGATTGATTCAGGAGGTGATGGCGATGGCGAAGTCGGCAGGAATCCCGAAGGTGGTGGATCCGAAGAAGAAGAATTTCTTTGCTTATCAGGGGGCGACCTTGTTTAAGCCGAATTTGCATGAGTTACGGGATGGTTTGGGCTTGGATTCGTCAGACTTGAGTTCCTTAGCCTTGCCGGCGACGGTGAAAAAGTTTAGGGAGTCCCAAAATTTTGAGGGATTGTTCGTGACGCTTTCGGAGCGTGGCGTCTATATGGATTTCCGTTCTGAGCAGGTGGCTATCCCAGCACACATTCGTCAGATTGCGGATGTATCGGGAGCGGGCGATACGGTTATTTCGATTGCGGCCTGTGCCTTAGCGGCAGGAGCGAGCCCAGCGCAAATTGCGGAATTGGCGAATTTAGGCGGAGGCTTGGTGTGTGAGTTTTTGGGCGTGGTGCCGATAGAGGTGAATTTGCTGAAGAGGGAGGCCTCAAACCTCGTGTGATCATAACCCTAGGCTTTAGCCTAGGGATTCCGGCCGGAGGCCGGTGGGGTATGTGTACAGAGGTTGGGCAAGTCAGTCGAGTATCAGGATCATCAGCTAATGTCTTTTTAACCCTAGGCTTTAGCCTAGGGATTCCGGCCGGAGGCCGGTGGGGTGCGAGTACAGACTTCGTCTGTCGGCCCCCAGGTTTTAACCTGGGGTTATGATTTATTGATAATCGAAGAAAATATCAGTTTTTTATTCCTGCTAATTCAGTATCCGTGTCAATTTTGAGAAAATCTTATTTTCTCATGTCACATACAAATCTTAAAGTGCATGCTGTTTGGGCAACTAAATTTCGAAAACCTCTTTTAATTAAGGAGATTAGGTTTTTGATTTGCCAACATATTCGAATGCATGCTCATTCGAAAGGAATTTTTATTCATTCGATTGATGGCTATCATGATCATATTCATTGTTTATTCACATTACCGGCCGATTTGTCGCTAAGCCAATCCGTCCAAATTTTAAAAGGAGAATCAGCATTTTGGATAAATAAGCAGAACTTTTTTAGTCATCCCTTTGCATGGGCCAAAGAGTATTATGCCGTTTCTGTCAGTGAATCAGTTGTTCCCGAGATTGCGTTATATATTTATGCGCAGGAACAAAAGCATTTGCATTTTGATCAAGTGATTAAGTCTTTCGGGGTGAAGAATAATCCTAGGCTTTAGCCTATTCGAGCGAAGATATGTGAGGAGCGGAGGTAGGTAATGTAAGATGATAACCCTGGGCTTTAGTCTGGGGATTTCGGCCCTAGGCCGGATGTGGGAGTGTATAGACTTCGTCTGTCAACCCCCAGGTTAAAACCTGGGGATAAAATTTTAGTTTACCCAAGCCGTGAATTCAATCTCCACTTTATATTGCGGAGCGATCAGCGCTGAGATTTCATAAATTCCCGTTGTCGGTTTTACATCCCCAAAGAAGTGCGCGTGCGCACGAGCGATTTCCAAATTTTGAGAGATATCTGTTGTGAAGATTCGTGTACGAACGACATCTTTTAACGACGAACCTGCTTCTTCCAATACGACCGCGATGCGCTCAATGATGTTGTAGGTTTGTGCATAAAAATCATCTGCTGTTACTTTTTCTGCATCGATTAATGCGACGGTTCCTGAGATTTCCAACAAGTTCCCTGTTTTTACCGCGCGGCAATAGCCGAAGGTATCTTCAAATGGGGAACCGGATGAGATGTTAAGTCGTTGTGACATGGTGGTTATATTTTGTGTTAGCCCCAGACTAAAGCCTTGGGTTATAAAGTTCTAACTATTCGCTTTTTTAACAATCTTCTCCCACAACTCCGGCTTCGCGTGGCGAACCACTTCGCCGATCACGATGATGGCAGGATTACGAAGGTCTTCTTTATTGGCCAAATTTTCAAGTTCCGCGGCCGTTGATATGCCAATTCGCTGATTCGCCATGGTTCCATTTTGGATGATGGCTGCTGAGATCTCACCTTTGCCGAATTCTTGGCATAAAGCAGCAATTTCACCTAATTTATTCATCCCCATCAGAATGACTAAAGTCGCTGAGGATTGCAAGCCGAGTTTCAAGTCTTCCGACAAGCTACCGTCTGATTTGGTACCCGTCATTACCCAAAAACTCTCATTTACGCCACGTACTGTCAGGGGAATATCTGCCGCGCCCGCAGCTGCATAGGAGGAGCTAATGCCAGGAACATATCCTGTCAACAATCCAAATGAACGTGCGTATTCGATTTCCTCTTGACCTCTTCCGAAGACAAAGGGATCGCCGCCTTTCAAACGAACGACATGTCCTAAGGCATAAGCCTTTTCCACAATTAATTCGTTGATGGCTGCTTGCGAATGGCTCTCGCCCGGTTTCTTGCCCACGTAAATTTGCTCGCAGGTTTCGGAACAATGCTCCAATAAACTTTTGTCGACCAAGGCATCGTACAAGACCGCCTGTGCCGATGCAATCGCTTTGATAGCCTTCAAGGTGATCAATTCCGGATCACCAGGGCCTGCACCTACCACTGTTAAGCGAGGTTGCGGTTCTAATTTTCTGAAATGACTTAAATTTTTCATACGATGGCTTGGCGAAATGTAGTGGCAGCGTTTAGGAAGTTCTGTGCTTGCGCCGCAAATTGACGTGCAAAGACCTCCGAAGGCTCGTTTTGGTTGATCTGTAACACCAATTCAGGGAATGTCGGCGCTTCGATTGCAAATTCACCCGTCGCAACGAAATGTTCCTCAAACTTGTTGATGACCGCATTTTGGTTGGCAACGGTCACCGACTTATCCAATAGCAATGCTTTGGCCGCTGAAATGAATACCGAATAAGCATGGTAGATGGCATCTGCCCAGCGCTTATCTTCCAAAGCCGCGGCCGTCCATTCGTATTTTTCTTCGGATTCGAACAACAAGGTCGCCACCAAATCAATCATTACACCGGCACATTCACCAACCCCGATTTCCGTGGCGAAGGTATCTGTCGCCCCCCAATCGATGAAGTCTGCATCCACCAAGGTGGTCAAATCCGCTATTGGTTTCAACAAGTTGTAGAAATATTTTTCGCCTTGGCGATCGTAATATTCGTGGAAATATTCACCCTCGTTGGCATTTTCTTCGAAGTTGTTCAATAACACACGTAACACCTCTGGCCCTCTTTTGGAAGGAACCTTGATAACCTTGTCGGCGATGCGACCTTCTCCATTTCCAAGCGTCGCTCCGCCGATTAATACCTGCAGGGCTGGTAAAACACGCTTGTCGGCGGCCTTCAATGAAGATCCGTGGAATCCAATGGAAGCCATGCTGTGCTGGCCACAGGCATTCATACAACCTGAAATTTTGATTTTCATTGCTGAATCGTGGATCAAGGCAGGGAATTCCTCATTGATCACCTCCTCTAATTTCGAAGTAATATGCGTCGAATCCGAAATCGCCAAATTACAGGTATCCGTTCCCGGACATGCCGTAATATTCGCGATGGAATTCGCACCCGGCGCAGCTAGGCCGTGGGCATTTAATACTTGGAAGACATAAGGCAAGTTGGCCGCCGGCACGAACTTCAACATCAATCCTTGGTTGATTGTAATTCGAATATCATCCCCGATGTATCCATTCAACGCCTCAATTAAGGAACGGGATGTGTCGCTGGAAATGTTACCATTTAAGATACGTACATAGACTGCGTGGAAACCTTTTTGTTTTTGTTCAAAGGTATTTGTGTCCAACCAGGTTTGGTATTCTGCCGTTTCCGGTGCTTTGATGTCTGCTTTCAATGATGGTTCTGCCACTTCCCACGCGGATGCATCCGCAATCGCGAAGCTGTGGTTTTTCAAGGCTTTGGTTTCAGCATTCACCAAATTCATGAATTCCTCAAAACCGATTTTTTGAATCAAGAATTTCATGCGGGCCTTGTGGCGGGAATTGCGCTCGCCGTGGCGATCGAAAACCCGTAAAACCGATTCGATGAAAGGGATTACTTGGTCTTCGGCTAGGAATTCGTAGGCGGTATGGGCCAACATCGGTTGGGCCCCTAAACCACCACCCACCACGACTTTAAATCCGCGGGTTCCGTTTTGGATTTTGGGAATAAATCCTACGTCGTGTAGATACGCGAGTGATGTATCTTCTTCGGTGTTTGAGAAGGACATCTTGATCTTACGCCCCATTTCTTGACAGATGGGGTTGCGTAGGAAATAACGGAAGGCAGCATCTGCATGCGGGCTTACGTCAAAGAGTTCTTTCGGGTCGATGCCGGACGTGGGAGAGGCGGTGATGTTACGCACCGTGTTTCCGCAGGCTTCGCGTAGGGTGATATCGTCTTGTTCCAATTTCGCCCAAAGTTCCGGGGTACGGTCCAAGGAAACGAAGTGGATTTGAATGTCTTGACGGGTGGTTAAGTGCAAGTTTCCAGTCGAATATTCGTCGGAGATATCCGCGATGCGCTTCCATTGGTGGAATTGAATCTTGCCGTAGGGCAATTTGATGCGGACCATTTGAACGCCTTGTTGGCGCTGGCCATACACCCCACGCGCCAAACGAAGGCTTCTGAATTTT
>JBJTMZ010000293.1:0-2705 GCA_046073805.1 Aquirufa sp. | reverse complement strand
CTTTGAAGGTGCTGATTTTAAAGAGGTGGACAATCGCTTGATGTCACTATATTTAGTGAAGCATGGCTATACGCAGGCGGCTGTTTTCGGCCCAGACGGCAATGTGATGCAACCCTATGATGCTTTAGCGAAAAAACATATTATCGCCATTCGTGGTCGCTTCAGACCCGTGACTAACATCTTCTTAGACATGTTGAAAAAGGGGCAATCCCAATTCGAACAAGAGGCTGATGTGGATGACGATAAGGTCTGTGTCCTTTCGGAGTTAACACTACGTAGCTTGGAAGATGGCACGCATCATATCAATGAGAAAGACTTTTTAGATCGGGTAGATATTTTGTGCTCTTTAGGCCAAACTGTATTAATCTCAAATTTTCACGAATACTTTAAGCTTGTTGCCTTCTTAAGTCAGTTCTCTAAATTGAAAATGGCGCTAATCATGGGTATGCCAAATTTGGAGTACATCTTCGACGAGAAGCATTATACCCATTTAGAGGGCGGAATTTTAAGTGCCTTTGCAAATCTCTTTGGGCATAAGATTAAATTGTATTTATACCCAACGATTGATGATTCAGGTTCCGTTTTGAATTTAAAATCTTTCAAACCAGAGCCGCACTTGAAAGGCTTGTATCAATATCTAATCGATAACACGAAGTTGGAGGACATTAAGAAATCCGACGAAAAACTCATGAACATTCGCACCGACCAGGTTTTGGATATGATCCAACAAGGAACTGGGGAATGGGAGAAACTGGTTCCGAGCTCCGTCGCGGCGATGATTAAGGAGAATGCCTTATTCGGGTTTCCCAAAAAATAAATTCTACCCATAAAAAAAGCCCAACCGAAAGATTGGGCTTTTTTTATTATTTCAATAGATCAACAAACTGATCAAATAAGTAACGGGAATCATGTGGCCCGGGAGAAGCTTCCGGGTGGTGTTGCACTGAGAAAGCCTTGCGTCCTTTCACACGAAGACCTTCCACCGTTTGATCGTTCAGGTTGATATGCGTTAACTCTGCCTTTTCCGAGGCTTCTAACTCTTCCATGCGCACAGCAAAACCGTGGTTTTGAGACGTAATCTCAGATAGGCCGGTAATCAGGTTTTTGACTGGATGATTTAAGCCTCTATGCCCATTGTGCATTTTGTACGTAGATAATCCACAAACTTGTGCCAAGATTTGGTGACCTAAACAGATTCCAAATACCGGTTTATCCGAAGCCAAGAATTGAGATACGGTTTCCACCGCATAGGGCATCGTAGCCGGATCGCCCGGACCATTGGAAACAAAATACCCATCGGGATTCCAAGCGGCTATTTCTGCGAATGGCGTCTTGGCAGGGTATACTTGTAAATAACAATCGCGATCGGTGAAGTTGGTCAATATACTTTTCTTCACTCCTAAATCCAAAACAGCAATTTTAAATGTCGCAGACGGATCACCAAGGAAATAAGCTTGTTTGGTACAAACTTGGGAAGACAATTCCAATCCTTCCATGGAAGGAATCTTCGCTAATTCCGCTTGCAACGTAGGAAGATCGAAAATCTCTGACGAGATAAGGCAATTCATCACCCCCTTCGTGCGAATATGACGTACCAAGGCCCGCGTATCGATACCCGAAATGCCTACAATTCCAGCGTTAGCTAAATAATCTTGTAAAGATCCATCCGCTGTAGCACGGGAATGCACACTTGCGAATTCGTTACAAACCATTCCAGCAATTTGCACTTGGTTCGACTCCGCTTCGGTTTTATCGATGACCCCATAGTTACCTATATGGGCTGTTGTATTTATAATGACCTGTCCGCTGTAAGAGGGATCGGTATAAATTTCTTGGTAACCCGTCATACCGGTGTTAAAACAGATTTCACCACCATGGGTACCAATTTTGCCCAATGCTTTTCCATGGAATAGTGTTCCATCTTGAAGTAAGAGTACTGCTGGGGTCGACTCAGAAATTTTCATAAAAAATATTCAAATATTGACGATTATTCCTAAAAAAAGGGCCTCAACGAAACGTTGAAGCCCTTCAAAAAATGTAAGAAAAGATATTAAGCGTCTTCTCCTTTTTCTTCTGTAGGCTCCTCTGTTGCAGGTGCTTCCGGAGTTTCTTCCGCAGGTGTTTCTTCAACAACCTCTGCAGCAGCAACTTCTTCTACAACCTCAGCGGAAGGTGCTTCAGCTACAGGTGCAGCAGCAGCAGTATCTTCCTTCTTAGCTCCAGCACGGCGACTACGACGAGTCTTACCAGCTTTCTCCGCAGAAGCAGCTAACATCGTTTCGTTGAAGTCAACTAATTCGATGAAACAAATCTCCGCGTTATCACCAAGACGATTTCCTAATTTAATAATACGTGTATAACCACCTGGACGGTTCGCTACCTTTTCAGAAACGATGCTGAACAATTCTTTGATGGCATCCTTATTTTGTAAATAAGAGAAAACCACACGACGATTGTTTGTGCTATCTGTCTTTGATTTCGTGATCATTGGCTCTACGTATTTACGTAATTCCTTTGCCTTAGCTACCGTCGTTTGAATACGCTTGTGTAAGATCAAAGATGAAGCCATGTTTGATAACAACGCTGCTCTGTGAGAGGCTGTTCTTCCTAGGTGATTAAATTTTTTACCGTGTCTCATTGTGTTATTTCGTAAGTTAAAAGCCCTTGCGAGCTGCGGTTAGTTAACCTCTCGGCTAACCACCTAT
>JBJTMZ010000292.1:0-3866 GCA_046073805.1 Aquirufa sp. | reverse complement strand
TAACCTGAGCAACTCTCCCTTTATTAACTGCGTTTGCCATTTGAAATTTTAATTTATAAAAATGAGATATCCATTCGAACCGCAAAATTAGCTCGGAATTTCCAATAAACAAAAATGAGTATTGTATTTTTCTCCTTTTTTTTAACAAAATCAGCCCAATTCTTTGAATGAATTAAAGTTTATGCAGAAATTGGCCAAACTAAAAATGAGACCTTGAGCCCGAAATACCAAATTGCCTTTCCTGCTTTCATCTGCCTCGTATGTTTGTGTTGCCTCGCATCTTATTTCAGTGGCAACCCAAGCCCTCTCATGCTTCAGGCAGTCAGCGAAATTATTCCCGACAGGGCTGTTGTGGATTCGAACGGAAGCAGCCAACTCGAAAGCACGGTGTATTTTACTCGACAATCCTTTGTGGTAATCCCCCAATTCAATGATTTAATCCATTACGGAGCATACCTCATCAATATGTTGCTTGCGCTAATCCTACTACTCATCGGATTGAAGCAATGGGGCCAATTTAGTTATCGATACCTATTCGGCGGATTTCTATCCTGGGCATTCGTTATTTATTTCACGAACTCAAACGCCAATTGGGAGGCCATTTCCCTCATTCTCCTAGAACAACTTAATACGCTGGGCATACTTATCCTTGTTCTGACCACCGTATTTATTTCTGCCGCAATCCCACGAATTCTATTCCAACTAGGTCATACGGACACACCACTGCAAAGCAAAAAGAATTGGCTGTTTTTCGGCGGATTTTATTTGGCAAACTTAATCCTGAGCTACGGAAATAGTTATTTAGCATGGGAAATTCCCTTAGCGATACCTAGCTTAATTCTTTTCCTGTTAGCTTGGAGTGCCTATACATTTCTGCCCAATATCCTCAATAAGCCCTTGCAATGGGGATTGGCATTGGCAAGCTTGGGGACAACGCTGCTGTTATTGAGCACAGGAAATGATGCAGGAATACAAGCCATTCAGCATTGGACACTCATCTGTTTTATTTTAATGCTCTTCCTTTTTCCCCTATTCATCTACAGTAATTTCAGAACAGCGCTCTCTCAAAATCTTCCCGTCTACAAAATCGTTCACAAAGCCCCACACGTTGATCTGCGAATCATTTTCATCGGGGTGACTATTTTAGGTTTGGCTTGGGTTTTCGCGAAGAATGGAACCGTTTGGCATCAGTTTCAAGCCGCATACTACAATGAAAGAGGTGATTTAGCTTTACTACGCAAAGACAAACAAGATGCGGAATTTGCTTTTCAACGAGCCATGATTCACAGTAAGTTAAATGCTAAAAGTAATCTACGTTTAGCAGCCATGGCACTTGACGTACAGGATGTCGAAACGGCAGCCTACTACCTGACAACCGCCAATGTGAAACATCCGGAACCGCCCCAATACATAGCTTTGGCAGCGATATACCAACAAGCAAATAAGTCCTTTGAGGCGCTATTTGCACTCCAGCAGGGCCAACAAAAATTCCCCGAATCTTTGGAGCTGAACACACAATTAGCGCGGCAATTCGAAAGTTTACAAACGGCAGATTCAGCCAAGCATTACTACGAACTTGCGTGGCAGATGAAACCCAAGCATCCAATTGCGCTAGCCAATTATTTATATGCCTCCAAAGCCCATCAAGAAGCACTAGAGGACCCGGATGATCCCGCGATTCAAGCCAACCAACTAGCGATATCGATGTTGAGGGGTGAAAAATTCACTGAAACCAAACCCCTAGTAGAATCAAATCCTGGAGCGGATTTACGGATTTGGGCACGTTGGTACAATTATCACCTTTGGGCGAAAGATCAAGCTGCATTAATACCATCTGATTGGATGAAAGATCCCGTCGTTGCAACGACCTTCCCCGAAATCAAACTTCTAGATGCTTGGCAAGATTATCACCATGGAAAATGCCTGCAAGCACTCCAAAAAGTCAATCTACTCATCAGTGCGGATACGACTTCGAAAACAGAGGGGCTCCAACAAATTTTAGGTTTCTGGAAGCAAAGCCTACTGAAGCCACAAGCCAGCCCGCGCATTGAAAATTGGCAACAGGCCCAAGCTGCGCTCGATAAGTTTCCATTCCAGATTGAGGTACTCCAACAATCACTCGCCATTTTGAACCAGGCGAAAAAAGAAAAAATAGGATACGATGCCGCCTTGGCTGCTCTACAATGGAATGAAAACATCCCAGTTTACTACCTAATCTATGCCATACAAGCGTATCATATTGGAGAGATCAGCTATGGAAATGAAGCGACGGAAGCCCTCAAAAAATTAAGTCTTAGTACCTATGAGGCCAATAAAAACATATTGTTGCAAGCATTAGCTCAAGCAACAGAAAGACAAAAATTTAATTGAGGCCTTGTCTATCAGATAATTATGCCGTAGATTTGCAGACCAAAATTACATGCATGATGGAGTCAATGGTTCTTTCATCCTGCATTCACCTAATGAACCAAAAAAGATGAATCAAAAAATTCGCATCAAGTTGAAGTCGTTCGACCACACATTGGTTGACAAATCAGCTGAAAAAATCGTTAAGGCGGTTAAAGCAACAGGAGCTGTTGTTTCTGGTCCAATTCCATTACCAACTAAAGTTGAGAAATTCACAGTTTTGCGTTCACCACACGTGAACAAGAAAGCGCGTGAGCAATTTCAATTATGTACGTACAAGCGTCTAATTGATATCTTCTCTTCTTCAGCAAAAACTGTTGACGCTTTGATGAAATTAGAATTACCATCAGGTGTTGATGTTGAGATCAAAGTTTAACCTTCGGTCCCACTTCAATAAAAAACCTCTCCGAGCAATCGAAGAGGTTTTTTTATGACCAAAGTTGAAATATCTTTCGCAGCGGCTTCAGCGAAACGGTTATGAAGTAAGGCTTCAAACCATTCTCTCGCCAAGCCTTTCTATCTTCCAAATTGGCGATCCAGCGGTGCTTCAATGAGGCCGTGCTGGTACCCCCATTTCGCATCGTCATCAATAATTTGGGTAGATAGGCCACGGAAATCCCGTGTTTGTACAAGGCCCGCAACATAAATTCATAGTCCCCTGCGCAGGTGTAGTGCGTTTTGAAGTTTCCATACGCTTCATAAACGCTACGTTTCACATAAAATGTGGGGTGCGGCGGCATCCAACCCAACAACCAGTTGGAACGCTTGTATTCTCCAGCCTTCCATTTACGTACCACTTTTGAACTTACGGGGTCAATAAATTGCAAGTCGCCATAGACCGAATCAACGCCTTGCTTCTCAAAAACCTCCACGACAGATTGAATGACATCCGAGCTCGGGTAAAAATCATCCGCACCAATCACACCAATCACATCACCCGTCGCAAGGGCAAGCCCCTTGTTGAAGGCATCATAAATACCCTGATCTGGTTCTGATATATAGTTAATCCGATCTCCGTAGCTCGCCAACAGTTCTTTCGTCCCATCCTTTGAGTCTCCGTCGATAACCCAATATTCGATATTAGGGTAATCCTGAGCCAAAACACTCTCAATGGTTTGTTGGAGCGTAGTCACAGCATTAAAACTTACGGTCAAAATAGAAACTTTCAATGGATTGGATTAAAAACCAAAGATAATAAAATCCCTTTCAATGCACCTCGCTCTGTTTTCCCGAATGAAAAGTATTTTTTTTGAGGGAAGACTTGACAAAAATATATTTTTCCGTACCTTTGCAAACCCAATTCGATTCTAAATCGGATTTTAATTAATAAAGCAATGAAAAGAACATTCCAACCCTCAGTACGTAAAAGAAAGAACAAGCACGGATTCCGTGAGCGTATGTCTACTGCAAACGGTCGTCGTGTGTTAACAGCACGTCGCGCGAAAGGTCGCCATAAGTTG
>JBJTMZ010000291.1:0-2963 GCA_046073805.1 Aquirufa sp. | reverse complement strand
ACCTTTGGAAGTATCAGTCGGTCAGGCGCGATGGCTCTTAGCTACAGTCTAGACAAGGTGGGTCCCATTTGCCGTTCAGCTAACGACGCCGCCATTGTCTTCCATTATTTGCATGGAACAGATGGCAAGGATTTGGCAGCTGTCAATATGCCCTTTAATTACCAGGCGACCCGTCCGGTAAAAGGTATGAGGATTGCCTATGCGAAGAATTATTATGATAAGATTAAAGATACTACCCGAAATGAGTGGAAGGTTTTGGCGGATTTACGAAAGCAGGGGGTTCAATTAATTCCGGTCGAGTTTCCGGATGAGAAGGCGTATCCATTCAACATCATGGATGTGGTCATCGGGGCGGAATGCGCTGCGCAGTTTGATGAGATGACCCGTAAGAATATCGATGACCTTTTGACGCGTCAAACCAAAAACGACTGGCCGAATCAATTCCGAACCGCTCGTTTTGTGCCTGCCGTGGAATACATCAATGCGCAACGTCACCGCTATCAATTAATGCAGAAAGTGAATGAAGTCGTTTCGCAATACGATGCGATCATTTGCCCATCGAGGGGAGGAGGAAACCAATCGGCCATCACCAACCTCACAGGTCATCCGCTGGTTTGCGTGCCAACGGGTTTTGATGTGAAGACCAACTTGCCTACAGGCATTTCATTTGTTGGGAAACTTTACGACGAGGGTACGATTTTGCGAATCGCGAATTTTTACCAGGAGCATACGGGGCATGAGGAGCTGCATCCGAAGGGGTTTTAGTAGATGGTATGTTGAAAATAGCACATAGTCCCATATACGCCCACCCGTTGCCTGAGGGGCATCGATTTCCGATGTTGAAGTATGAGTTGATCCCCGAGCAATTGCTGTACGAGGGGAGTATTCAAACGGATCATTTGTTTGTTCCTTCGATTTGTTCGGCGGAGGATATCCTGTTGACACATGAGGCGGATTATTACCAAAGGTTGATTAATCAGCAATTAAGCCCGTCGGAGCAACGGGTCATCGGTTTTCCGCAATCCCCAGAATTGATTCAACGCGAGCTGATGATTACGCAGGGTACGATCGATTGTGCGCTGTTCGCTTTGGAAAATGGCTGTGCGATGAATGTGGCGGGCGGAACACATCATGCCTTTGCGGATCGAGGGGAGGGTTTTTGTTTGTTGAATGATATGGCGGTGGCGGCCAACTGTCTGTTACAAAGAAAGTTGGTGCATAAGGTTTTAATCATCGATTTGGATGTGCATCAAGGTAATGGGACGGCCAAAATAATGGAAAATGTTCCTGAGGTGTTTACCTTGAGTGTGCATGGAAAAAATAATTATCCGTTTCGAAAGGAGCAATCCGATTTGGACATTGGCTTGGAGGATGGGACATCGGGCAAGGAATATTTGGCGATGTTAAACTCGGTCTTGCCTGAATTAATGGATCAAGTGGAGCCGGATTTTGTTTTTTATTTGGCTGGGGTTGATGTTTTGGCGACGGACAAATTAGGGAAGTTTCAACTAAGTATTGAGGACTGTAAACAAAGGGACAAGGTCGTGTTGGAGTTGGTGCACAAAAACCGGATTCCGGTGGCGATTGCTTTAGGCGGGGGATATTCCCCTGATATTAAGGATATTGTGGAGGCACATAGCAATACATTTCGTTTGGCATTGGATTTGTACGATTAGTTTTATTTTGCATAACCTGCTTATTTTCAAAACATTACAAGCTGTATCGGGGTTGTTTAAATAAAATGAAAATGTATGAAAGTGATCTATGTAGTTGTAGGGGTGAGTATTGTCATTCTATTGTTTCAATCCTTCAAGTTGATGAGTAATAGCTTGAAAACCGAGAACCAAAAATACCGAACTGTCTTAACGGATGGTCAATTGGAAATCAGATTTTATCCCTCGGCCACGTTTGCCACGATTTACAGTGCTGAGACGGAATACAAGGCTTTGGCGAGCAGTGGATTTCGAAGATTAGCAGGATATATTTTTGGCGGGAATGATCAGGCTAAAAGTATTCCGATGACAGCTCCGGTACGGATGGAAATGGGCATCAAGGGATCTAGCATGAGTTTTGTGATGCCCGAACGTTTTTCTGAGAATAATTTACCAAAGCCGAAAGATTCAAAAATTCAGATTCAGAAATCGGCTCCGCAATATGTCGCAGTAATTTCATTTAATGGCTATGCGAATGATGAAAAGATTCGTGAGCATCGTGATTTACTTTTGAAGTTAATTCAAGCGAGGGGGATTCAGGTTGCCGGAGAATATTCCTTTTTGGGCTATAATGCGCCGTATCAATTTTGGGGGAGGCGAAATGAAGTGGTGATTCCGGTGCTGTGGAAGGAGGAATAAGTTAGGTTGGATTGTCTGTAAATAAAAAAACCACCTCGTTTGAGGTGGTTTCTGTGGTCCCACTAGTTGACTCGGTTCGTACACTAGCTTATCTAAATCGTATCTAATCCGAACTAGTTTAATCAATTGTTTTTTTTGAATTTTCTGAACGGATTAGTGTTCGTTGAAATCAGTCCCTTGTGCTATCTTATTTGCTGCTCGTTTTGGATAGATTGACTTCTTGAAAATAAAGCTTTGTTTAATTTAAAACAATATTTTTTTGATTTTGTTCGGAAGTAAACCTAGGTTAAATGCAGGTGGGTGAACAAATAATTATTATATTTGGTTTGTACTGTTAAATCTAACATTATGAAGAATAGGATATTTAGAAAAGATGTGGGCCAAACTAATCTCTTGGTTAAGGTGGGGAAAACTAGTGGGAAAAATGCTGTTCGTCGTTCCAAAGCAATGAATTTAGTGGTTACCTATATTGAGAAAGGTGTCGTTTATGAAGAACAACCCAATGGTTCAAAAATTCAGATTGATATCGTAGAAAGAAATCTAGCTAAAATTTCCTTGAAAAAAGGGATGGTTTTACATGGCAAGTAAAAAGAGAGTTCGGGTTTTTGCTGG
>JBJTMZ010000290.1:0-19054 GCA_046073805.1 Aquirufa sp. | reverse complement strand
AGTCCTTTATTCGTAAATCCGTCTATTTTATCACTCGGTGCACGGGTTGTAAACGTCGCATCGAATGACATTAAAGAATATTTCAATGGATCGATTGATGAGTTAAGAATTTATAACCGCGTTTTAACTCAATCGGAGGCGTTTTCGCTTTATAGCTTATAATTTTTTGGATTTACTCCATTGGCATTTGAAATTTCAGAAGAAGCCCTTATCTTGTTTTAACAAAGACCTAGCAAGGGCCAGAAGCGTTTCATTTGTTTTCAATTAGAACTAGGGCCTATATAGGGCTTTATCCTCGAAATATAGTTGCTTCTAATGGTAAATCAAATGATAGGAAAATTTATTTGGTACTGAAGTATAATGTGTTTACTTCACTTTGATTCAAAGTTCGACTGTAAATACGTATTTCATCAATTGATCCATTAAAATATTCCCTGATATCACTTTTTGCTAAATCAACAACTCGTGCGCCAACAGATAATATAGTAGGATTTATAATTAAGGAATTAGCTCCTCGGCGCCAGGATCCCACATTCTGTCCGTTAATATAATAAATTTCAGAAATACCATCGTACGTAACCACTAAATGGTTCCAATTTCCTTGATATGAATAGGGCGTAATTAACCCATCTAAATTCCAATGAGCATGCATCAAGCCAGTATTTGTAAGTGTTTTTATGTAATTCATTCCGCCAGTATTGGGCCCTGATGGCCCGTAACCACAAAAGGCCATTTCCCTGTTCCATACATTGGCCTTAAACCAAAAGGATAAAGAATAAGACTCATTATTCCTAGGTAAGTTCTTGGGAGAAATTAAAAATAAATATTGAGTCGAACCATCAAAGGAAAAAGCTGAATTTCTTGCTCCCCAACGGTCAGTCGTTTTCATTGCACTGCCATTTAAATTATTTCCCGATCCAGAAAAGTCCCTTAAATCTTCATTCATGGGGAAATAGGTAACTAAATTAGCCGACAATGTATTATTCGGATTAGTCGTAAATTCTTGTTGGTTCCCATAAATGTAAGAACCATTAATTTTCACATAAGCACGCACATAATATTTTTGAGCAGGTATTAAACCTTGAATATTAATCGCCGAAGTAGTAAAATTCACACGTTCATAACTCTGGTTATCGATTGTTGGATAAGGATTCAATCCCCAACAAATACCACTACCTTGTAACGTAATACTATTAGATAAATTTGATAAAAGTATACCAGAGGTTGCACTTACATGATCAACATTTGAGATATTACTGGTAACTAAATCAAAACCATTTCCTTTTCCTATGGGCATCGCTGGGTCCTTTTCACAAGCACTGAATAATACAATGCATGAAAAACTTATTAAACAATATATTTGCTTCAACATAGCTTTATCAAAAATCACAATTTAGGATACTTTTTTACAACTCCGTACCACTTTACTTAGCTAACATAACGAATCAACTTCTTAATTCGACCCAATCACAATTTGTTTATTCCCTACGACCTGAACCTCTTGTTTCCGCTGAAACTGCCTATTGGAAATATAGGGTACCCCCTCATTTGGATCATTCACATATTGCTCCATTTCAGATAAGGTAATAACACCGTCCGAATTTAAATCAGCTATCCCTTGTAAACCCTTTAAAAAGAAATAAGTAAATAAGCTGTGTTGTTTTTCTGGATACCAATTCGATACCTGATCGGCTTTGGATGACATGAAAATAACACTATTCGCGTCGTTGAATAAATCCACTTTAGGCTTTAAGGTCAGAGGACTCGCATTATTAATTAATGACTTCCCGTCCCCACTTTGACCCGAGAAACAGGCATCCAATACAACAATCTTCTTTCTAGCGGGCAATGCGGCAATATCAGCGAAAAATTCATTCACTGCATAGGCATTCAAATCCGTTAAATAATTTGGATCCGCATCATAAGGAACCAAATACGCATTGTTTTCATTCAACATGCTAGGTGCACCATGTCCAACATAATAGACGAATAATTCTGACTTCCCATCGGGCCTCAAAATTCGTTTCAAACGATCTTTTACATACGTTTTGATAAACCCAGCAGTAGGCAATTCATCCAGATTCTTTGGAAAAATATTATTGGGATCATAGCCTAATCGCTTGATCAAATACTCGCGCATTAGACTTGCATCGCGTTTAGCATACTTGACTTTGGGAATATTCGTATTCTGATAATCACCCACCGCGATAATTAATGCAATTGCATTCGGATTTTTCAATTTCGTTGGGACGATATCATTTTCGATATCAATATAAGCGACTTTCTCCCCCTTCTTTCGATTCGGGGTAACGGCTATAACTTGCTTCTTTTGAGAAATACGAAAAGTATTACCTATAAAAACGCCGTTTTGCTGGCCAAATAATTGGCCAGCAAAACAAAAGACGATTAATAGATAAATAACTCTTTGCATCTTGCAAAATGTTTAAATTACTTCTTAATACTAAATTTCCCTGAATTAGAATCATCCGCAAAATTACTAATTGTTCCACGTTGGAAATTCTCTGGATTTAGAAATTTTTCATAACGCTTGCGAACATCATCCGTTTCCAACTGTAATTCTGCCTTTGCCTCATCCAATAATTGCTTTTTCACCAAGTCATAGTTGTAGCCAATTAAGATCTGAACCTCTAAATTACCACTTCCTCCCGCTGGACGCATTACCTTAAATAAAGGCTGAACTCGACCAAGACGCTTTGAAACACGGTTTGCAGATACCTCAATGGTTTTTGTAATCGAGGCAGCATCCGTCGATGAAAGTTGATTATTCGACACATCGGATTCGATAACCGCACGCATGTTAGTCTCTACCAATCCAACCAATCTATTTTTAGCTAATTCCGTTGCCTGCATTTCAGCAGCAGCTTGTGTTTGTGCGATCGAAGATCCATTGGCAATAATCCATTGCGGGAAACCATCTGCATCGATTTCTGTTTGACGGCGGAAAGCCAAATCTAATTGATAGTTAATCGGAGGATTGCCCGGGAAAATATTCCAGCCCTCTTCGGTATATCGCTTCGCTTCTTTTTTTACATCTCGTGAAACCTTCACAAATTGAAACTTCTTTTTCGAAGCAGCCACTTTGGGATTTACATTTTTATTCAGCTGGCAATTATACAAGGACACAGAAATCAAGATGAGTGCCAATGAATAGACTAATTTTTTCATGTTATAAATCTTTAAAATTGAGAATCTTGTCAAATTACGGTTTAAGTTGGGAATTCCGTAAAAAAACTTATTTAACGGGCTAAATTTAAGTACCGATAATCCACTTGTAATTTCCGTTTGTTGATTCGGACCTTTTGCAGCCATTCTTGAAATTGATCACTTTGCATACTCTTGGGCAATAAAATTCCACGTGTCAATAGTTTCTTATCTAGGTATAAATCTGATTTATCTTCTAATAAGGGGTTGGAAAAAGGTTCAGGTGAAAAGAGTATAAATAATTTAAACTGTTCTGTCGTATTACCCGGAGCAAGTGTAAACTTCAATTCATCAACGAGCCCCATTTCACCTAATTGATCCAATGATTTCGAAAAAAACGTATAGGAAACATTTCGTTTGATGGGTACACTTCCAAAATATTGTTGACTTTCTTGATATGGTAATATCCTAGCAGTCTCCCCTAAATTCGGGTCATCTAAATACAAGGCTAAAAATCCATTATCAGGCGATTTAAAGGAAACATAAAAATCCTGATTATTTCGAAATATTTCTGTTGCACAACTCGCGTTACCGCAATTCTGAGTTTGAACCTGAAATGTGATGGGACCCGATTCAATCTCTCTGACAATACCGGCAATCGTCACCCGAATCCATTGCTCCCCACGAACCGTTTCGAAGGTGTAGGATGGTTCACGAGTATTGCGTATCCATTCGCCTTTCACGAAGGAATCTGAAAAAAACGCGAAGGCCGATTTTGTTTCTTGGGAGTGTCCCGCACTTTTATTTTGCAAGTAAGTAGAATTTCCATTAATGATGACACGTCCAAAAACACGCTCAATTCCATCAATTTTGGCTTGCTGAAGTGCAAATTCTTTCGCCTGCGCGATGGTCTGATTTTTCTCAATGCGCAAAACGAATTCTCCCTCCGTTGCAAATTCTTTTTGAGAAAATGCGACGAAGGGAAAAAGTAATATGACTAATAAACAAGTTCTATTTCGTAGACTCTTGACCATCTATAAAGTTCTTAATCGTTCCACGTTGGAAATTCTCTGGATTTAAAAACTTTTCGTAACGCTTACGAACATCATCTGTTTCAAGTTGTAATTCAGCTTTCGCTTCATCCAACAACTGCTTTTTTACAAGGTCGTAGTTGTATCCCAATAGTACTTGTACCTCGACATTCCCAGAAGCCTTAACAGGTCGTTGAACTTGAAATAAAGGCTGCACACGACCCAATTTCTTCGCCACGCGATTGGCTGAAACTTCAATCGTTTTTGTGATTGAAACGGCATCTTGAGCAGATAATTGGTTATTCGAGACATCTGATTCAATTACGGCACGCATATTTGTCTCTACTAAGCCTACCAAACGGTCTTTCGCGATTTCAATCGCTTGCATCGTAGCGGACATTTCTGTTTGACCTACCGAAGAACCATTTGCGATGATCCATTGAGGGAATCCCTCCGCATCTACTTCCGTTTGTCTTCTGAATGCTAGATCCAATTGATAGTTCATGGGAGGATTACCTGTGAAAATTCTCCAACCCTCATCGTCATAACGCTTAGCTTCTTTGCGCACATCACGTGAAACCTTCACAAAATGGAATTTCTTTTTGGAAGCTAAAACTTTGGGGTTAACATTTTTTGTAGACTGACATTGTACGCCTAAAATCATCGTTAAGCATATCAAAAAAATTGAACTTAATTTCATGGCAAATGATTTAATTAATTGTGAATTGCAATAAGGTTAAATACGAATTTATTAAATGCGGCTTCGCGCAAAATCTTTGATGAAGGATTTCGCTCAAGCACTCTAGAACAACTAACACAACCATCTTTTTCTAGACCAAAATATAAGCCTAATTTAATCAAGCCTGTTTCCGATTCCACAAAATCACATGAGAAGGTCTTCGCAGCCAAATTTAAGCGAACATTAACGGGCTGTAAGTTTCCACCTGCCATATATTCCTCGGAACGTGATTTAATTTGATTTCCAAGATCTGCCCAACTTGACCCTGTTACCGTGAATCCTCGAATGTATCTTCCATAGGGTTTTGCCTTTTCTGGCGCTTTGGCATCTTCTTTTGGAGAACCAATTTCTTCCTCAACGGACTTGCTAGGCTCGCTATTAATATCTGCTGGAGCTGCTTTTACAGGTTCAGCAACGGGAGCAACAGGCTTTTGTTTGGCGATAGGAGTAGCATTAAAAATGGGAATAAATTCGCCATCTAATGTCAATCCATCAATACTAACTTCCACTTTTTTACGTGTACCAGGGTAAACCAAATCAAGCGAAGGACTAATGTTTTCAGCAGGTATATCGATCAAGACATCATCGGCTATCTGCTTAAGCTTTAAATTAATTGAAAATCCTTGATAAGACTGCCCATCCAAATCATAAGAAATTTCAATCACACCCCTTTCCACATTATAGCCAGCTGAAATATTTGAAATTGTCTGCGCCTGCATTCTATTACTAAATGATAGTAATATCAACATCAGCATGGCGACAAAATGTAATTTAAATCTGTTCATATTTGCAACGATAAATAAATACAAAACACAATTCTACAAAGATAAAACGGAATATGTATAGGTTTTTGTGAAGTATTTAGTTAAAGGTGTAAAGGACGACCTTTAAATAAATAAATTTTGTTCCTACCTGAATTATCCTTTTTTTTGAGGCTAAATTTCACAAAACTCTTTTTCAATGAAATCAATCAAACTTTTTATCGCGCTTGTTCTATTTAGCTCACTATTAGCATCATCATGTTCAATTACGATGCCAATTGCCGCTTCTTCCAACCCAGTGGGTCAGAAAAGAGGTCAATCTACAGGTACTTGCTATTTGGGTGTTTTGTGTTTTGACGTGGATGCTTCGATTCAAACAGCTGCAAAAAACGCAGGAATTACAAAAATTTCGACGGTTGACTTGAAAACGACAAACGTATTGAACATCATTATAACATATACGACTGTCGTGACAGGTGAGTAATTTCATCTCCATGCAAAAAAATCTTCTCGTTGTTTTGTTGGCCGTTTTATTGGGAACGATGACGTTCCGAGCCAATAGCCAGAGTACAGATATTGGATTATTAAGTACAATGGAATTGAGTGGCTTAAAATCCCAGTCCAAAATTACAAGATTAGATTTAGTTTGGCATCAGAAAATTGACTCTATAAGTTCTATTTCGAGTTTTTTAAACAAGGTAGTACTCATAAACAGACAAAAAGTATACATCTCGCTCCACACAAAATCAAGTATGGAAGATGTTATTGCCCCTTTAAAAAAAGGAAAAATAAAGTACGAAAAGGCTGATTATTATATATACCAAAATGTACATTTTGCATGTTATAAGTTTAAAAATCAATCAAAATATCTGAATAGAATAATTTTTTCAGAGCCTAAATTAACTACAGTCATCTTAATTGACTACATCGATGATCGTAATCAAAACAAGGAACTCAACTACAAAACAATCATTGAAGGATTAAAACTTAATTCGAGATTGATTTGATTATTTAAACAGAAAAAGTATGACAAAGCGATTCGCAAAATATATTGTAGCAATACTAGTTCTTAGTATTTCGTTTTCATGCAGCGTAAAATTTCCAAGAGCAATCTCTGAGAATGCATTAGGACCGCAGACAGGCAAGGCTATCCGAACAACCTACTTGGGTCTTATTAGCGTGGGTGATGATACGTCAATCGAAACAGCTGCCAAGAATGGAGGAATCAAATACATTTCATCCGTTGATTATCAATTAACTGATATTCTTGGTATCATTAGTACTCAGACTGTAATTGTCACAGGCTCAAGCGATGCACCTGTAAGTGCGAGCATTGAAAAAGAGACAAAATCTGCGCCTGTAGAAGGAAAAGTAGCCCAAAAACCAGCAGAAAAATCAATCGAGAAATCGATTGAAAAAACGGTTATTGAAACTGGCCAAGTTCTATCTGAAACAGGTAGAAATGTAGCCGAGAAGGTAAATAAGGTTGAAAATGAGGTAAAAACAACCATCAAGGAAAAATCCGAATCACGGACAAACGTAACTTCAACTAAAAGGACCACACCCGAAGTAAAAAGCGCTCCGAAATCAGAAGAGCCGCATAATACGGTAGAAGAGGCCCCTGTTGTAGCGAGAAATCGTACAAATACGTCACGTCAAGAGAGAGTAGAACCGAAAGAGGTAGAAATTCCAGAAGAAGTTACACCAGCCGCTCGTACGGTAAAAGGATTCTCAATCAAAGCTAAATCCATGAGTGAATTAGCTGCTAAAATCAAGTCCATGAGTACCGAATATATGCAGTATGGCGACTTAAATCCTATCGATATTAAACTGAATGTGAATACGTTGACCTTCTCATGCAACTTCACCACGAAGGATACTGGCTTTATCAAGCTGGGATTGTATTATGGTCCAAAGGCAACAGGGTGTGAAAGCTGCGAAAACGTACTCAATAACAATGCTGGTTCAAAAGTTGTTAACCAAGGCATGTCGAACTTATTCGCATATCAATTAATTGCTATTTATAGTAAATAAACGCTTTCATGATTTTCAGGAATTTACTTACTTCGATTTACCTTTCCATCCTGATATTTTTCAGTTTGAATAATGCCGCTTTCGCGCAAGTAGAGACGGCAATTCCTGTAACTGATGAATGGGAAAGCGGTGGAGTACTACTCGATAATTCCGACATGACCGTTGAAATTGAGTTTAAACTCTCCAAAAAAGGCTGTGATAGCTCGGCTTTTGGTAATTCGAATCATTTATTCCGATATATTATTCTTGCAAAAAAGAAGCCTCTCAACGAAGATCGTTACCTCACCTTTAAGATAATATATCAAGATTGCTATGGCCGATATATTTGTAAGACAAATAATTTAAATATTGGTGTTAAACGAAAAAATGATGTTTGGGATGGTATTCAACCCTTAAGTGATCCCAATCAAGACAACTCTTTTCGAGGAGCACGACTAATCATCCCATTTTCCGAGGTTAAATTAAATTGGACAAAAGACCCAACTAAGGATTCGGAATGCTATAAAAAAGTCGTTTCGATACCTTCCTCAGGAAAGAAAAAAAGCACTGCAGCGTCAACTCCAATCGTCGCTGAAAAGACCACTGAATCCGGTGTTTCAAGTACTAATGAATTAACAGTACCACAAAAGCAGGTAGAAGAAGTAAAACAAGAAGCCCCCAAAAGAACGAACCAAACACGTAAAGCTGATTTACGAATCAAAGGGCCAACGGGTAATATTTTAAGGGGACAAAAAATTCGGCTAGAATTAAGTGACCCTACCGATACCGAATGGAACTGGTACGAGGATGATTGCGATGGTACTTTGCTAAAAAGCGCTTCCAGCTTCTATGAAACAACCGCAGATCAATCAACAACCTATTATGCCAAACCGATTGTGAATAACTCGAACAAGGAAATCTGCTTGAATTATCACATCATTGTCGATTCCGTTTCAGCCATGAGCTTCGCGGCTAAGAAAATCATTGCTACGAAAAATGGTCGCGTATGTCCTGGAGAATATGTTAAAATGTATCAAATTGGTGGCCAATTAGGTACGGCTGCTACTTGGCAATGGTTTAGCGGAAAGTCTTGTAATGGAACACCCTTTTTCGAAGGAGACACACTTACCATCGAAGCAGTGAATTCAAATTTTTCATTTTCAATACAGGCCAAAGGTACATTTAACACCACAGAATGCCTTACCAAGGATTTAAATGTCATTACCGTGGGTAAAGACACACGTAATATAACCGCCAATTTAGACACCGAAAATTTATGCCCTGGAAGTTTAGTTTCATTCAGTATTTCTGGAAAGTCAATCGAAAATGAACCTAATTGGAAATGGTATAATAACCAAAATGAATTTATTGGTGAAGGTATTTCGATTAAATATAAGGTAGATTATACAAATGGAATAAATGCCAGACTAGAGGGTGTTTGTAATGAGCCAGTTAATTTATTTAAAGATTTGTATGTCACAAAAACATCTACCCCGCCAAGTCGATATAAAACCAAATTCCTAGATGCTGAAAATGTTCAATTTACCATCAAAGATGGGGAATTATTAGGCCAATCCAAATGGGTATGGTATAAAAATTCCATTGAACCTAAAAACCGAGTTCTTCGTGATAGCGATACCTATGAGTCAAAATATGATTCAAATTTAAATCTATTCGTCCGTGCTGAAGGTCCATGTGATACAACACAAGCAATTCAAATTGATTCAGTGACCAACCAAATAAGCCATACGTTTATTAGTGTAGGATATAGCCCGATGAACATTTCAGGTACGCAAACATCCAATGCATATACTTTCACCATTGGCCATATTAATAATCAATTTGGCTGGTACCTACGTGGTAAATATGCGCCAGGTGATGCTATATCGACAAATTTAAAAACCTCGAATACTGAAATTACCAATTACAGTGACCCAACTAAATACTATAAATTCAATGGTATCACAAAAACCACGCGATACGCCGGAATATTTGGACTTAACATTGGATTTAGTAAAAGCTTCTTTTGGAATTTAGGCGCGGGATATGGCTCAAGACAACTTTATTGGGGAATTGATGAATATTCACTTGGGGGGAATGTGAAGACCGGAACAAATTACGCGCTTAATTCGACGGCAAGTCAAAGTGGAATTGAAGTTGAAACAGGTTTTAGCCTTCATGTGGGTGCATTCAATCTGGGATCCAGCTTTAACTATTTGGGAATATTCCAAAACGATAAAAATGTTAAGCCATTTGCAGATGCCACAGTTAGCCTCGGAATTAATTTTTAATGAAAATGAATTATAAAAAAGGATTTCTGTTTTTATCTGCATGTATACTCCTATTTTTCTTTTGGGTATTAAGCTTAAGCTTGGAAGAAAATCCCATTAATGCATCCACGGAAACGCCGAGTCAATCCGCTGAGTCACTAAATCTTCAAGTACTCGCTAATAAATCGGTCGATGATTTGGCAAGCTTTTTCCCAAAACAAAAATTTATTAACTCTATTGCCTACGAAAATCCCAAAGTACTGGATCAGGTCATTAACCAAACGATTGGAATACTGAAAGGTGACAGCATGATGGTTCAGCGCTTTTTCGTTAAATCAATTTTCCAAGAAAGCATAATCAATAAAAAAGATACCCTTTCCTACAATCCAGAAAAATTACTACATCAAATCTCCGTCGCAGAAAACTTTAAAAAATACAGCGAATTCAACCCCACATCTGGAATATATGCCTCAGCCATATCAGATATTTATTTCCAACATGTAAGCGACCAATTAGAAATCGCCCAACAAAAAGACAAATCATTAGTTAATAAATTTAATTATCAATATTTAGTTCAACGCTGCCAGGAAAACAACTACTTCCCGAATCGTAAAGAGTCCAGTATCGATAAATTTTTGAAAACATTCATCGAACAAGATTACTTCCACCTGGTGAATACAACTTTTCAAAAAACAACCATATTACAAAAGTTTGTCATCGCGATTATGCTCATCTTTATGGCAGTCGGCGGAATTCAAACACTCAAGTTTATCAAAAAATCTATTACCAAAAATGTCTAAGTTCCTCAAGAAAATTATCGTTCATTCTGTACTAAGTTTATTTTTACCTTTTTGCTTAATTGGTCAATTTGATCAAAAACTCGTCAAGTTTGATTTCCGTGAAATCGATGGAAATCCCTACGGAATCATCAAACTTTATATGAAAAACGAACGTATCAAAGTAAAATACTTCGCATCCAAAGACGAGTCTGGTATTCCCATTATGGAACGTTTCAATGACTGGGCATTTTCCAAAAAATTAGTTCTCGTTTCCAGCGGCACTTATTATTACTACCCAAACAAAAATAACCGTAACAAAAACACCGTACTTCCCGTCGGAATTTGTGTTGATAATGGAAAAGTGATTAACAAATCAACTGAGGCAAATCTTGGCGGTTTAGCTATGGTATACGCTTCCGGGAAAATCCAAGTTGAAAACCTAAAAAACAATTCCATCACTATTCGTCAGCGGAACGGTTCGACTACAAGCTTAAATTTGGCTGATCCATTCGATAAAAATCTATTTTTTAAATGGGCCGAAGACGTTCGAGCTACCGTTTTTCAAACTCACTTATTCGCCTATAAAAATCAATTGTTAATCGGTCAAAATGCCAACAACTACAAAGACTATCGCCGTTTTTTAGCCGTTTGTACTACTAGCAGCGGCGAGTTAGTTCATTACATCATCAACCTTCCATTTAATAGTACGATATTAGAAGGGAGCTCCAAGGCAATCGATTACCTAAAGAATATCGAGAACGTAAAAGACATTGCTTTTATCATCAATCTAGATACAGGTGCTCAAAACACCTTATTTAGCTACCATCCAAAGACAGGAACACCACTGCCTAACCCAAATTTCAGTGGTACTAAAACCCTGAAAGACGCGATCAACTTAATTGCATACTACTACGAATAAGAAATGATTAACCCACTCTATTTCTTATTATTTTTCGCATCACTATTTCCGAAAGAATTTAGTCCTGAACCCTTGGAATTTCCTGCACAGATATCCAAAGTGCAAAAAAGAAAAGTCGTACCTAATTTTATCCTCAAAACACCTGATGATACAAACTTTGGCATGAAGGATTTATTGGGATATCACGTGGCAAACATCAATCCTAGCTATGCCATTCATTATTACATCTCTAACCCAGATTCATCGGTTAAAATTCTGCCTAAATCAAATGAATACAACAATTTTACTAGTCTAAAAAGCAAAATTCCCAATGCCGTATTCATGATGAATGCGGGGATGTTCCACCCGAATTATGAACCGGTAGGTCTGTTAATTAGTAACGGGAAACTCATTAAGGAAATGGAATCTGGGTTCGAACAACAAAATGGCAATTTTTACCTCTATCCAAATGGAATTTTCGCTATCCATAAAAATGGCAAAGCCCTAGTAGCCCAAACAGAAGATTATAAACGCTTACATTATAAGCTCGATAGCACCCTTTTTGCAACGCAATCTGGCCCCATGCTAGTCATCAATAATAATATTCACCCCAAATTCGGCAAATACTCAATGAATATGAACATCAGAAACGGTGTAGGTGTGAATACGAAAGGACAAATCGTCTTTGCCATCACGGAAAAGCCTATCAATTTCTATGATTTTGCCCTTTTCTTTCGGGATTATTTAAAATGTCCCAATGCCCTTTATTTAGATGGGGCTATTTCCGAAATGTATTACATCGAAGGTAAATCCCATTTTAACACGATGAAATCAGATACGAAATTCGGTCCGATCATCGTCATCACCAAATAGTTTTATCGCACTTCAAACACGAGCGCGGATTTAGCCGGAACCTCCAACTGACTACCCAATACCTGCGATTTCCCCGAAATAACCTCCTCAATCTGCGCACCCGGCTTAACCAACTCCGCAAAACGATCCATATTCAAGTTCATCGTCTTCGCATTCTTATTCATGACCACCATCACTTTCCCCTTCTCCGAATGACGGAAGAATACATAAACCCCGTTTTCAGGACCAAAATGCGTCAACTTACCCGCGTGAATCACCGGGTTATTTTTCCGCCAATTCAACATCTTCTTAAAGAAATCTTGCGTGCTTTTCTCATCCTCCGTAAAGCCCCGTTGCGTTACCGCATCTTTGGTATCTCCGGGCCAACCGCCGTAAAAATCCCCACGGATCTCCCCATGTTCATTGCTCTTCGGATTGGACATCAATATTTCGGTCCCATAAAAAATCTGTGGAATTCCACGCGTGGTCAATAAATAGGTAATTCCCATTCGGAATAAAGCCTGATCATGTCTCACCTGCGAATAGAAACGTGACATGTCATGGTTATCGCCAAAGACACCAAATTATCCGGATTCGCATAAATCAAATCATTCGAAATCACCGAATAAATCTTATTCAACCCCTTGCCCCATTCCTGATCATTCTCGTTCATCGCCTCCGATAACGCATTCTGCAACGGGAAGTCCATCAAGGCCGGCAAAGAAGATGTAAATCCATCGCGATTCACTTTACCCCTTTGCCAATAAGACGTAATGATCGGGTTCGAAGACCACTCCTCGCCCACCATGTTTAAATTCGGATACTCATTCAATACCGCGTCCGACCATCTGGCCGCAAAATACTTATCCGAATACGGATAGGTATCAATGCGAATACCGCCTAAATGCGCATATTCAATCCACCAGATCGTATTTTGAATCAAATAATTCGCCATAAAAGGATTCTTTTGATTCAAATCCGGCATCGCAGGAACGAACCAGCCCTCCGACTGCATTTTTGCGTCAAATTTGGAAACATGCGGATCCTGCACCGTCTCACGGCGGTGGGTCGTCGACACAAATTTGCCATCAAAATTGATCCAATCCTTAA
The DNA here is from genome assembly GCA_046073805.1 of Aquirufa sp. Lineage (GTDB taxonomy): Bacteria > Bacteroidota > Bacteroidia > Cytophagales > Spirosomataceae > Aquirufa. The sequence continues at coordinate 5,439 of JBJTMZ010000290.1, read as the reverse complement.
ACGGAAAATCCTTCATCCACCAGTGACCATCCCCACAGTGATTCAAAACCACATCCATGATGAGTTTGATGCCTTTTTGATTCGCTTTCTCAGCCAACTCTTTGTACTGTTGATTCGTCCCAAAACGCGGGTCAATCAAATAATGATCCGTAATCGCATAGCCATGGTAACTCTCCTTCGCTTGGTCATTCGCCATTACCGGCATATTCCAAATCGCCGTAAAGCCCATGTCGTGGATATAGGGCAAACGGTCGATGATTCCTTTTAAGTCTCCACCATGCCGACCGTACATTTCATTACGCGCGGGATTCGGTTCACGGTATCCCGGTTTCGCATCATTGCTCGGGTCGCCGTTTGCAAAGCGATCCGGTGTGATAAGATAGATCACATCCTTCGTAGTGTAAGATGGACGATTCGCCGAATTCGCTGATCGCGCCTCGAGTTTGTAATCGATGTGATGAATAACTTTATTATCCTTTTTGATATCAATCGGATAAGACCCCGCCAGCGCGTTTTTCGCTACTTCGCAGTCGACAAACAAGTAGTTCGGACTATCGGCATTGTGCACTTTTAGCACTTTTAAGCCTACTTTATTCGATATCACTTGGGAGCCTTTTAGGTCCTTTCCATGTACCAAAAGCTGTAATTTGGGGTTTTTCATACCCACCCACCAGTTCAAAGGCTCTACGCGTAAGTCTTGTGCTTGAAGGCTCAGTCCGAGCAATAGGAATAATATAAGTTTCTTCATGATTTTTGCGTGTTTTTGACAGGTTGTCGGGGTCAGGACCCCAACAACCTGAGCGGCAAAAATAGGCAAAAAAAGAGTGAAAAAGTGTAGAAAATGGGGGATATATCCGAAAAATATCAGGTTTTAGGTGGTTAAATTGGCAAAAAATCTGTTTTTTGCGTAACGCTGCCGGGGTTTGCAACCCCGGCAGCGTTTACCCCCACCACCTTGCAAATCAGCCGATATTTCGAGATATTTGTACCTAATTAACGCCCTAAAAACAAGCAATACTATGTGTGGAATCGTCGCCTACATCGGCTCTCAAGCCGCTTATCCCATCATTTTAAAAGGTCTTAAGCGTTTGGAATACCGTGGTTACGACAGCGCAGGTATCGCACTTTACGGCAAAAACATCACCAATTTTAAGAAAAAAGGACGCGTTTCTGAGCTGGAAACGTGGTCGGACGAAATCACCCTGACGGCGTCCGTCGGGATCGGACACACGAGATGGGCGACGCACGGCGAGCCATCCGATGTCAACGCACACCCGCACAAATCGAACTCTGGGAAATTGACTTTGGTGCATAATGGCATCATCGAAAACTATGCTTCCTTAAAGCAAGAGCTCATTCAAAAAGGCTATACCTTCGAAAGCGCGACGGATACGGAGGTATTGGTCAACTTCATCGAAGAAATCCAACAAAGCAACAACTACTCCCTCGAAGAGGCCATGCGCATCGCCTTGAAACGCGTCGTTGGGGCCTATGTGATCATCGTGATGGAGGAAGGTTTCCCGAACCGACTGATCGCTGCCCGTAAAGGAAGTCCCTTGGTGATTGGCGTGGGCGAAGGCGAGCATTTCTTGGCCTCTGACGCCTCCCCGATTATCGAATATACCAAGAAAGTCATCTACGTGAATGACTATGAATTGGCCATTATTTCCGAAGATGAGATCATCCTGAAAAACCTCGGAAATGAGCCGATTACCCCTTATATCCAACAACTTGACATGGAATTAGCCCAAATCGAAAAGGGTGGCTACGACCATTTTATGTTGAAGGAAATTTTCGACCAACCGGCTTCCTTGACTGATTGCCTTCGTGGTCGTTTGGATAGCGAATCCATGACCCTGACGCTGGCGGGTGTCGAGCAACACCTATCCGTATTTGCACAGGCAAAACGCATCGTCATTGTGGCCTGCGGAACGAGTTGGCACGCTGGATTAGTCGCCGAATACATGATTGAAACGCTCTGCCGCATCCCGGTGGAAGTCGAATACGCCTCGGAATTCCGTTACCGCAATCCGGTCATTGGACCTGGCGACATCATTATTGCCATTTCCCAAAGCGGGGAAACAGCTGATACGCTCGTAGCCATTGAACGCGCGAAAGAACAGGGAGCCTTTATCTTCGGTGTGGTGAACGCCGTGGGTTCATCCATTGCCCGCATTTCACACGCGGGTGCCTACACGCACGCCGGACCCGAAATCGGTGTGGCGAGCACGAAGGCCTTCACGGCGCAATTGACCGTTTTGGCCATGATGGCGATGAAAATTGGTAAGGCAAAGGGAACTTTGGCGACGGGAGAATACGATCGATTAATCGCGGAATTGGCCTTGATTCCAGAAAAGGTGAAGACGACTTTGGATACACACGAGGCCATCAAGGAAGTAGCGAAGCATTATGCAGACGCGCGGGATTTCTTATTCTTGGGCCGGGGCTATAATTTCCCGGTGGCCTTGGAAGGCGCCTTGAAACTCAAGGAAATCTCTTATATCCACGCGGAGGGTTACCCAGCCGCGGAGATGAAACACGGACCGATTGCCTTGGTGGATGAGAACCTGCCGGTTTTATTCATCGCGACCAAAGACGCCTACTACGAGAAAATTGTGAGTAATATTCAAGAAATCAAGGCACGCAAAGGCATGGTCATTGCGGTGATTTCGGAGGGAGATACCCTAATTCGCGACATGGCAGACCATGTGATGGTGGTGCCAGAAGTGGATGAGTTATTAGCGCCGTTGATCAGCGTCTTGCCGACTCAATTGCTCTCCTATTACATTGGCGTATTGCGCGGCTTGGATGTCGACAAACCCCGCAATTTAGCTAAATCAGTGACCGTGGAATAAGGCCTGCATGTCTTGGATCCAACGATCCAAGAGGGCTAATTCTTTGGCATCCACTACCCCTTGACGTACGAGTTCTTCGTAACATAAAGTTAGGTTGGTGTAGATATTTTCTACGCCGTCCAACAGGTTCAATGCGTTCAAGCCCTTCATGATGCTTGAATTATTCAAATAACCTGGGATTTCATCCTCAAAATCCTTCATGATGTTGTGTTCATTGCGGATTTGATAGACGGTCGCGTTGTGGAAAAGAATGGACCAGCCACATGTCCAGGCGATACGTTGTGCCACAAAGGAACGCCAAATATCCGTCATGCGGAAACTGCAATATGAAGGCAGATACAATAAAGGGAAAGCCTCCTTGAACCAAGTGGTATTTTGGCTATTGAATGGACAGATGGATTGATACGCTAAGGCGATCGGATCTCTTTCCAAAAACTTGATGGGTAATGGCAAGACCATGCGATAGATCGCATCCACATCCGGATTATCATCGGCCAAACCTTGTTGGATCGGACAAGCCACCGTATCCGCCTCGGGCTTGGGCTTCATGGATTCCAAGACTTGGTCCAAAGGAAAACCTCTTGGCCAAATATTCGTCTCGCTGAAATATTTATAGACATTGACCCAGCCATGATCCTGAAGTTTGTTTGCTTGAACTTCGGGGGTACGTGGGGCCCAAAAACTTTCGTAGGGAATGTTATCGTCGTCCGTTTCAATGATCACCTCAGCCCCTTGTTGGAGAGCAATCAAATACCCAATATTCTTCCGTGCATAATGCTTCACCGGAATTTCGCGTGCCAGGGTATGAGGTAATTGCAACTGTTTTTCGATGGAGTAGAAATCGCAACCCGCCAACTGGAAATCGTTGGGACTTTTGACGTCACCGATGACGATGAAGGGAACACCTTTCGCTTGGCAGGCGGCGGCATATTGATTTAACACGGGGTGTTTGTCGTCCGCGATGGAGGTGATCACAAGGAAGGGGCTTTTCGACATGGCTTTACGAAATACGAGTGGATTGAAAGCTAATCCGTTTTAAGAAGTAATGAAAAAGTACTTGAATCGAATTTTTGATGGCCTTTTGGGATACGCTGGGCGAAGGTGCCTTGTAGTGTATCGGTATTTCGACAAAACGGGTATGGCGTAATAGGTAACGCAATTCCGTTTGGTAGAAATGGGCCTTGGAAAGCAAGGGATAGTGTGCGAATTTCTCAACCACATCGCGGTGGAAACCCTGGAAACCGGATGTCATATCAAACATGCGGGTACCGAGGAGGATATTGGCCAACATGGTACCGACTTTGGAGAGTACCGTTCGCTTCCAATTGGAGTCGGTGATGGAACCGCCATTAATGAACCGACTGCCAAAGGCGCAGTGGTTACCCTCGTTCAGGACACGCAGAAAAAGTGGAATGGCGCTGGGATCGTGAGATAGTCCGGCATCCATTTCGATAATGATTTCGTGCTGATGTTCGAGCGCGACGCGGTAGCCTTTGATGTAGGCATCGACGACATTTTTATTTTCGGGGGACCAAACGAGTTGAAAGCGCGGGTCTTCTTTTTGTAGATTTTCGCAGAGTTCGCGGGTATTGTCGACGGAGACCTTGTCAACGATTAGGTAGACTTTTCCTCCAGGTGTTTCATCCAGCACCTCTTTTACTTTTTCGACAAAAGGGATAAAGTCTTGCTGTTCGTTTGCCATCGGTACAATGACCGCGTAATCATGTTTCATGCAAAATGTATTTACCAATACTAGGATGAGCAGCGCCCAAGTAGTATTCGTTTGGAGTCGAGTAATTGTTATATTAAAGCAAAAATAGTTTTTTTTGCTGTCTTTTCCATACACCGAGAATATCTACTTATTTAAAGGCCGGATGGGCTAGGGATAATGGGCTGCGGATTCCAGCCGAAATTGCGACGAGCGAGGGAGAGGATAATTCTAGAGCAAGAATTATTTAAATGATTCAAATGTGAGTTTCAAGCCATCCTTCGCTTTAACGGGGAGACTTTTACCTAAAGCATCGACGAGCTTTTTATTTGAAACGACGTAACTTTCCGTCAACTTAGTTAAACGCTCAGTATTTATTGGCAAGTGTATCATATCACCCAATCTGGCGATCATTTGAATAATAAAACGAGGAATATGCCAAAATCTAGGCTTTTTACCCATCGATTCTGCCAAGATTTCGATCACCTCATTGGTTGAGAGAGGTTCATCATCAGCAACATTGTAAATGCCCGATGGAATATCATCGCGCGAGATTAACTCATTAATGACAAAACAGATATTTTCAACACTACAAAATGACCGTTTATTCTCAAAAGCTATAGCTGATATCGTTTCAGAGGAATTGACGGAATCTCACCCTATTAATCCAAAGACCCATTACGGCAAAAGTAAATTATTAGCTGAGTATTACATAAACTCCAAAAAGATTCCCGCTGGAAAGCGCGTGTATATCCTTAGACCCTGTATGATTCATGGGCCAGGGAACAAGGGTAATCTTAATTTACTTTATAAATTGGCCAAATGGGGTTTGCCTTGGCCGCTTGCAGCTTTTGAGAATAAACGGTCATTTTGTAG
>JBJTMZ010000289.1:0-12960 GCA_046073805.1 Aquirufa sp. | reverse complement strand
CTGACTCGCGGACAATTAGCACTCGTGCAGGTTGTCAAAGAGCCTATCTCAACGAAGGGCCCACGCCTTTCTTGCGATATTTCCATTGCAGGACGCTTCTTGGTCTTGGTGCCATTTTCAAACGGGGTAAATATCTCGAAGAAAATCACCTCAAAGGCTGAGCGCAACCGCCTTCAAAAATTGATGACGTCGATTAAGCCCAAAAATTATGGGGTGATTGTACGCACCGTAGCTGAAGGGAAAGCCGTGGAGGAAATGGAGCGCGACTTAAAAGAGTCGATCGCGAAATGGGAGGAGGGCATCAAGAAATTGGTGGATGCGAAACCTACTGAGCGTATCATCGGAGAAATGAGCCGGGCAACTTCGATGTTGCGCGACTTGTTGAACAATGATTTCGATAACGTGATTGTGGATAGTCAAGAGCTTTACAACGAAGCAAAGGATTATGTACACAACGTGGCTCCCGAAAAAGAAAAAATCGTCAAACTTCACACGGGTAAAACGAAGTTATTCGAACAAGTAGGCATCGAAAAGCAATTAAAAATGCTTTTTGGCCGTTCAGTGTCGTTGCCTGGTGGTGGATATTTGATTGTCGAGCATACCGAAGCCTTACACGTGATTGACGTTAACTCGGGGAACAAGTCTAACTCGGAAGAGGATCAAGAGGCTACGGCTTTAAGCGTCAACCGGGAGGCAGCCAAAGAGATTGCGCGCCAATTGCGTTTACGCGATATGGGGGGAATCATTGTGATCGACTTCATCGACATGAAGAAGGCGGAAAATCGCAAGTTGATTCAAGACATCATGCGCGATGAAATGCGAGGCGATCGTTCAAAGTACACGATTCTTCCATTGACGAAATTTGGTTTGATGCAAATTACGCGTCAACGAGTTCGTCCGGAGATGAATGTTTCTACGCATGAAACTTGTCCGAGTTGTGGCGGTACCGGGACCATTACAGCGAGTATCGCGGTTTCGGAAATCGTTGCGCAGCACGTGGAGCATTTGGTGTTGAAACAAAATGAAAAGAAATTGACCATTTTGGTTCACCCCTTCTTGCATGCCTACTTCACGAAGGGATTCCCATCCATTCGTATGAATTGGTTTTTCAAATACAAAACCTGGATTTCCATCATGGAAGACTCCTCGTTTGGCATTACAGAATTTAAATTCTTAAACCAAAACGGAGATGAAATCGAAATCTCTTCTTAGGGTACTCCTTTATTTATTGCTAACTACCCCATTGGCCTTTCCAGCAAAAGGCCAATGGTGGAAGTTGACAGAAGAGGCTGAAAAAGAGCGCTCGAAAGGCATGCTACTTTTAACCTCTGAGGTGCAGATTGAGGCCACCACGGCCATCAACCAAATGTACAATTTTCACTTTCCTGAGGCTGAACGCGAATTCAATTACCTGAAAGTTAAATATCCCAATCACCCCTTGCCTGATTTTCTATTAGGGCTCATGCAATGGTGGAAGATTGTTCCAAATACCGGAAATGAAGTATATGACGACCGTTTGATTGAATACATGGATAATAGTATTTCCAAAGCGGAAAAAATCTGGGATGAGACAGAAAACCCCGAGGCAGCCTTTTTCATGGCTGCTGCTTATGGCTTCAAAGGTCGGTTACATGCCGAACGCAAGAATTGGACCCGGGCGACACTGGCAGCCAAAAACGCTTTAAAATACTTAGAGCATTCGCGAAATTTTGCTGATTTCAGCCCAGAATTGATGTTTGGGGATGGTCTTTACAATTACTACTATCATTTCATCAAACAAAATTTTCCCCTATTACGTCCCGTTTTGTGGTTATTCCCGAAGGCGAATAAAATGCAAGGTATTGCGCAGTTGGAAAAAGTAAGCTATCAAGCCTTCTACACCCGGACCGAGGCGCGTTACTTTCTTTTACAGATTTATGCCATGGAAAATATGACAGATAAGTCATACGATATGGCCAAATATACCCATGAGAATTTCCCGGATAACCCATTCTTTCATCGTTACCATGCCCGGGCGGCATTCATACAAGGCCGAATGGACGAGGCAATGGAGCAATCCAAGGAAATCTTAAATCGCATTGCGCAACATCAAGTAGGATACGAGGCTGTTTCAGGTCGTTATGCGAGTTATATTTTGGGCTATTACCAACTTTACGTATACAAAAACCGGGCTGAGGCCAAACAATATTTCTTGCAATGCATGGATTTCAGTAAGCAAACCGATTCGATGGAATCTGGCTATTATTGGGCATCCGTACTTGGCTTAGCACGTATTGCTTTCCAAGAAAATGATTACGACCAAGCCGTCGATTATTGCAAGGAGGTATTAGACAAGGCAGAAAAGAAATCGGCCCAACATACCGAAGCCAAAAAATTATTATCAGAAGCTAAAAAAGCCCGACGAAAAAGGAAATAAAGGCAGGGCGAACACATAAATTCGTACCTTTGCTCGTAAATGGACATGACCGCAGCAATACTAAAAAAATATTTTCCCGAAATCACAGAACAGCAAGAAGCTCAATTTAATCAGCTCGTCCCCTTGTATAAGGAATGGAATGAGAAAATTAATGTGGTCTCTCGCAAGGATATCGAAAACTTGATGCTTCATCATGTCCTGCATTCGCTTGCGATTGCGAAATTCCTTCCTTTCCGACCGGGCACGGAGGTTCTCGATGTGGGAACCGGTGGCGGATTTCCTGGAATTCCATTAGCGATATTATTTCCCGAAACCCAATTTCTTTTAGTTGATAGTATTGGTAAAAAGATCAAAGTAGTTGAAGGCGTAGCCGAAGCGCTTGGATTAAGTAATGTTGTGGCAAAACACATGCGCGCAGAGGATGTCGACCACGATTTTGAATTTATTGTTAGTCGGGCAGTCACCCGCCTAACCCCCCTCTATTATTGGGTGAAAAAGAAAATCAGTCCCAATCATTTCCATACCAAACGCAACGGCTTATTGTTGCTGAAAGGTGGCGATCTGACCGAAGAAATCGCGGAATTAGGTAAAAAGGTTACGGTAACGGACTTGACTACTTATTTTCAGGAGGATTTTTTTGAGACCAAAAAACTCGTTTACGTTCCGATGTAAATTTTATGGAGAAACGATCCGTCGCTTTATGTACATATAATGGGGCTGAATTCCTTTCAAAACAATTGGAATCCATCAAACAGCAAACCATGCCTATTCATGAGATGGTCGTGTGCGATGATGGATCATCCGATGAAACGCTGGCTATCTTAGAGCGATTTAGTAAACAGGTTACCTTCCCGGTAATTGTTCATCGCAATCCAGAAAACCTAGGAAGTAGCAAAAATTTCGAACAATGCCTAAAATTATGCCAAGGGGACTTAATCTTTCTTTGTGATCAAGATGATGTTTGGATGCCGGAAAAGGTGGAGAGAATCGTTCAATATTTGGAAGAACATCCTGAACATGAGGCGGTATTTTCCAATGCCACGATGATTGATCAAGCGGGGTTTCCTACAGGGAAAACCTCATTTGAGCAAATAGAATTTACCAATGAAGTTCAATCTCAATGGCTTCAAGGTGATTCTTTCCGCATTTTATTAAAAGGCTACATTGTCACGGGAGCCGCCCTGGCAATCAAGAAAAAGGCCCTGGAGCGAATTTCGCCAGTGCCCATGATTACGAAAGAGTTAATTCACGATGGTTGGATTGCTTTAAACCTCAGTATTAGCAATCAGATCGGATTTATCAACGACTGTTTAATTCAATATCGAGAGCATTCGAACCAACAAGTTGGATTCAAAAGTAAACCACCGCGCGTATCTTTATTGAAGCGATTCACCCGCGCAAGGGAGGAAAAGCTGGTTGGACTGCGTAAAAAAGCCCAAATTGCACAAGCTCTCTTGAATTATTTTGAAGGACAACCTGAGTTCGCGGAATCTATCATTTCCGCCTTGCGAGCACGTGAAAATTTTTATACCATGCGAGCCACACTACCAAGTAATCGATTCGCCAGAATTAAACCTGTTTTCACTTATGCGATTCGAGGTGCATATCAACTTGAAGAAGGGGGTAAATGGTGGCGTCCATTATTAGGGGATCTACTTGAATAGCATGGAAAAGGTAGCTGTTGTCATCCCAATATATCAGACTCAATTAAATCCCGAAGAAATAATTTCTTTGGAGCAATGTCTTCGTGTATTAGGGGAATACCCCATCCGATTCGTGGGCCCACAGTCTCTAAACATTGAATTTCTAAAGACCTGGATTAAAGAGATTGAAATCATCCGATTTGAGGATAAATACTTTAAAAGCCCCAAAACCTACAACAAGCTTTTAACTAGTCCGTTCTTTTACGAAGCATTTCCAAACTTTGAATACATTTTGATTCACCAACTAGATGCCTACGTATTTGAGGACCAATTATTGGAATGGTGCGCAAAAGGATTTGATTACATAGGGGCGCCCAAATTACGAAAGCACCATTTATCAAACACGTTTTCCTGCCAACCCGTATTGCTAAACGGGGGCTTATCCTTACGGAAAGTCAGACCGATTTTGCGATACATAAAAATTTATCACCTATTTTTTCGAGAATGGTTGGCCAATGAAGATGCGATGTTTTCATTCGCCCAACGTCGTGTTTATCCGTTCCGATTTCTTCTTAAACTTCCCACTTGGCAAGAAGCCTTAACCTTTGCGATAGAACAAAATCCTGAAACAAGTATGCGTATACTAGGGAAGTTGCCTTTTGGCTGTCATGCTTGGGAACGCTACAATCCCAAATTCTGGGAGAAATACATCTCAAATAAAAATCATTAATTAGGATTCGAACAGCAATCGAATCGAACGAACCTTCCGACGAGAAATCGGGATGATTTCGTCATTAATTAATCGAATAGCTTTTTGGGATTTAAAGTCGATATGACGAATTGCAGCCGGATTTATTAAGGCCGATTTTGAGGGTCGAATAAACCCACCAAGTTCTAACACATCCGCAAAGTATTTTAGGGTCCGGCAGGATAAAAATTTACGGCCGTCTTTCAGAATGACATGAGAGTAATTCCCTTCACCACGTACTAGTAATATATCAAAAGCAAGCACTTCCGTTCCATCTAAAACGAAGGCAGGAATTGACATTAACTTTTCTTCAAACATCATAAATTTTATAACAATTTCCAGGACTAGGATTATTCGAAATTAGACTTCTACAACGCGAAAAAGTAATAGAATTGAGTTATTTGCGTTATTGTTGATTTTTAAACCCCAATCGTTTATTAAAAGGGAAATTGAAAAATGCGAACAATATGTAAAAACACATTTATTGACTATAAACTAGTTAAAAGTGGCTTATCCCTTCGATTTAAAATAACCCAAACGGGATAGGCGGTGTCAGAAAAAGTGATAATATTGTTAAAAAGATAGATAGATATAAAAATGAAAACGAGACGATTTGGACGAACGAATTGGGGAGTAAGTGAGATGGGCTATGGCATGTGGGGATTGGCTGGCTGGACAGGTTCAGATATTAAAGAAGTGAATGAGTCCCTTGAATTAGCTGTTGACTTAGGAGCCAATTTCTTTGATACCGCCTGGGGGTATGCTGAGGGAAAAAGTGAGCAAATTTTGGGTGAATTAATCAAACGGCATCCCGAGAAAAAACTCTATGCTGCTACAAAAATTCCCCCAAAGAATTTTACATGGCCATCGAAATCACATTTCAAACTTGAGGATTGTTTCCCGGCAGACCACATTATTGAGTACACGGAAAAAAGTCTTAAAAATTTGGGGGTAGAACAGATTGACCTCCAACAATTTCACGTTTGGGAAGATGCTTGGGCACAGCATGAAGAATGGCAAAAAGCTGTCGAACAATTGACAACCCAAGGAAAGGTTGCCCATTGGGGAATTTCCGTGAACCGTTGGGAGCCCAATAACTGCCTAAATACCCTTGAGACAGGATTAATCTCATCCGTTCAAGTAATTTATAATATATTCGATCAAAATCCGGAAGATTTACTATTCCCTTTATGTAAAAAGTTGGATGTCGGCATCATTGCACGTGTACCTTTTGATGAAGGTAGTTTAACAGGACTCATGACCTATGAAACCACTTTCCCTGCGGATGATTGGCGTTCCACCTATTTTGTGCCAGAGAATTTAATTTCGAGTGTCGACCACGCCAATGCCTTGAAACCCTTGGTCCCTGAAGGAATGAATTTACCCGAAATGGCATTGCGATTCATTCTTTCGAATCCAGATGTGGGAACAATTATTCCCGGAATGAGAAAACAGAATCACGTGCGCAGCAACATCGCTTGCTCGGACGGAAAAGGATTGCAAGAATCCTTAATACATGAATTACGCGCGCATCGCTGGGATCGCCAACCTACTGAATGGTCCCAGTAGCCTGATCAAATAATTCTTTGAGCTTCGGCTCTTCCCGGAATCCCGATGTTTTTTGGAGTAGTTTCCCCTTGTGGAAAACCAAAAAGCTCGGGATTTCGTCTATTTCATGAGCTTGCAAAATCGCTTGATTCCCATCGGCTTCCACTTTAATGACGCGAACCTTGCCTTGAAATTCGCCTGCAAGCTTATCGACAATCGGCATCATTTTCAAACAGGGTGCACACCACTTCGCATAAAAATCGACCACGACCGCCTCATTTTCCTTCGTCAGTTTATCAAAATCAGCTAAACTCCAAACCGCATCATGTTGAACATTGGGTACCCCTTCCAAGGGTTTCATTTTGGTCGTCCATTTAAGATAGCCGCCTTTGAGTTCAGTCACCTGATAACCCTTCGCGCGTAAAATCTCAGCAGCCTGAACGGATCGTCCCCCAGAAAGACAATACACAAAAACGGGTTTGTCCTTGGGTAATTGATCGACTTCCTCACTGAATTTGGGAGAGCGAAAATCGATGTTTTTTGCTTGCGGTAAATGACCTCCCCCGTATTCCCCAGACGTGCGGACATCCAACAAATAAGCATTCGGAGTCGAGGCTAATTTTTGCGAAAACGATTCAACGTCAAGCACTTGTGAAAATAATTCACCAGATAGGAAAGTCAAAAACAGGATTAGAAGGGAATATTTTTTCATTTTAGAAGGATGCCAGGTTATAAAATCATGAATAAACACAAAATCCACGGAAATTATCCAAATTTTACGTTATTTTGCAAGGCAATTTAAGCAATTACATCGTAATCATTTATTCACAATAACAATAAAAAGATGAGTGCAATACAGTACGTACACGCCAGACAAATTTTAGATTCCCGCGGAAATCCAACCATCGAAGTTGATATCAAAACCGAAGACGGTGCTTTCGGTAGAGCAGCTGTTCCTTCAGGAGCTTCGACAGGTATCCATGAGGCAGTTGAGCTTCGTGATGAAGACAAATCAGTTTACGTAGGTAAAGGAGTTTTAAAGGCGGTTGAAAACGTAAATAAAGCTATTGCTGAAGAATTATGGGGCTTGGAAGTTTCTGAGCAAAACATGATCGACCGTTTAATGATTGAATTAGATGGTACTTCAAACAAAGGAAAATTAGGCGCTAACGCAATCTTAGGTGTTTCTATGGCAGTTGCAAAAGCAGCGGCACAAGAAGCAGGCTTACCATTATATCGCTACATCGGTGGTGTTAACGCAAATACATTACCCGTTCCAATGATGAACATCTTGAACGGTGGCTCACACGCGGACAACTCGATCGACTTCCAAGAATTCATGGTTATGCCAGCGAAAGCGGAGTCATTCTCACATGCATTACGTATGGGTACAGAGGTTTTCCACGCATTGAAAGGCGTGTTGAAATCAAAAGGGTATTCAACCAACGTAGGTGATGAAGGAGGTTTTGCTCCAAACATCAAGTCGAACGAAGAAGCGATCGAAATCGTATTGCAATCAATCGAGAAAGCAGGTTACAAGCCAGGTGAGGAAATCTTTATCGCAATGGATGCTGCTGCGTCTGAGTTCTATGATGAGAAAACAGGTCTTTATACCTTCAAAAAATCAGATGGCAAGCAATTAAACAACATGGAAATGGCCGCTTACTGGCAGACATGGGCGAACAAATACCCAATCATTTCGATTGAAGATGGTATGGCGGAAGACGATTGGGCTGGTTGGGCTGAGCAAACGAAATTAATCGGTTCGAAATGCCAATTGGTGGGAGACGATTTATTCGTTACGAACGTGAAGCGTTTACAAGAAGGTATCGAAAAAGGTGTTGCCAATGCAGTGTTAGTAAAAGTTAACCAAATTGGTTCATTAACGGAAACAATTGACACTGTGAACTTGGCGAAACGCAACTCGTACAAAAACATCATGTCACACCGTTCAGGTGAGACGGAAGATGCGACGATTGCCGACTTAGCAGTAGCGTTGAACACAGGTCAAATCAAAACGGGTTCTGCGTCACGTTCTGACCGTATGGCGAAATACAACCAATTGTTACGTATCGAGGAAGAATTAGGAGCAAACGCTTACTTCCCAGGTTTAAATTTCTAAGATAAATGGAGCGCATCAAGCAGCTTTTTCTTGGTCCAAACCGATTTTATTGGATTTCAGCGAGCATCCTCTTTGTGTGGATGTTCGTGCTGGATTCCAATGATATTACCGTTCAGTTTAGACTTTGGAATGAATTAAGGCAGCTTGAGAACGAGAAGGTATATTACCAACAAAAAACCAAGGAACTCCAAAAGGAGCGTCGTTTGGTGATTGGGAATCCTTCTTTACTCGAAAAATATGCGCGCGAAAAATATCTGATGCGGAAACCCAAAGAAGATATTTTTGTGATTGTGGATGAAAACAATCAACCCATTGAACACTAATAAAAAAGCCCTTCGTCTGAAGGGCTTTTTTTATATCTTGATATCTTTGCTCGAAATCGCTGCTTTCTCAGCAGGATTCCCTTTCCAAATACTCCAAGGATCCGTTTTTTGACGGGTTAAATTCGCCCCCATAGCAATAAGGGTTCCTTCCCCCAAAACTGTTTGATCACGAATCGTCGCATTCACACCCACAAAACAATAATCTCCCACCTGGCATCCCCCAGACAATACAACATGGGAGGTAAAGAATACGTGATTCCCAATACTACTGTGATGCCCAATGTGATTTCCAGACCAAAGTACCACATCGTTTCCAATGCTTACATAAGGCTGGATGGTATTGTCTTCCAAAATGAAACAATTCTCACCAATCTTATCTGTCAAGACGGTGGCATGGGAAGATATATAGGAAATGTACGAATAGCCCTTCTCAAGTCCTTGCTCGTATACACGAGCACGCACTTGATTCATGTTCCTTTCGGTCAATGGGGCAAAGAACTTATATTCCGCAGGAGAATATACCTGCTCAACCGTCTCAAATGGAACCAAAGGTAATCCGTGAAATGTAGGTTCTTTAATATAATCTTGCTCAACCGTAAATGCAACAACCTCGTGATCTGAGTCGTTTTGCAAATAATAGAGCGCTAATTCGGCAGTACGGGTATTACCAAATAGTATAACTTTAGCCATAGATCAATTTAAAGCAATAAAGGTAGATAGAGAATCGCTAATTAACGTTGTATTCACCTAGGATATTTATTGAACGGTCCATTTTATGCCTACCGCCCATCCCCTTCACTTAAAACAATGGCGTACCCGTCATTTCTTTCGGCTGTGCTACACCCATTAATTTCAAGATGGTAGGCGAAACATCCCCTAACTTTCCATTTTGAAGTGTCGGCTTAAAGTCATTATCTACCAAGATACAAGGCACCAAATTTGTCGAGTGCGCCGTATTTGGAGTTCCGTCTTCATTCATCATGACATCTGCATTTCCATGGTCGGCAATAATGACAAATGAATATCCATGTGCTAAACCTGTTTTTACCACAGCCTCCGCACATGCATCAACCGTTTCAACTGCTTTCACGACGGCTTCAAAAACACCGGTATGTCCAACCATGTCGGGATTCGCAAAGTTCAAGCAAACAAAGTCCACTTCTTCTTTTTCTAATTCAGGGATTAAAGCATCGCGCAGATCGGCCGCCGACATCTCCGGTTGTAAATCGTAAGTTGCCACTTTTGGTGAATTACGTAGGATATTTTCTTGGCCCACAAAAGGCTCCTCTCTTCCTCCTGAAAAGAAGAAGGTTACGTGTGGATACTTCTCCGTTTCCGCAATCCGAATTTGTTTTTTGCCAGCGCCTTCCAACACCTCACCCATCGTCATTGGCAAATTTGAGTCATTAAAAATCACCTTCACATTTTGGAATTCTTTATCGTATTCCGTCATGGTCAAGTAATACAAATCCAATTTGTGCATATTTTCCTCGTGGAAATCGCGTTGCGTAAGAGCCTGTGTAATTTCCCGTCCTCGGTCAGTACGGAAGTTGAAGCAAATCACCACATCTCCTGCCGCAATCTTCGCCAAAGGCTTTCCATCCGCGTCCGTTGCAATAATTGGCTTGATAAATTCATCTGTTACACCGGCATCATAGCTCGCTTGTATCGCGGCTAAAACATCTTGCGTAGGCGCACCTTCCGCATCAACCATCGCATGGTAAGCAAGCGCGACACGCTCCCAACGGTTGTCACGATCCATCGCAAAATAACGACCTGTTACCGAGGCAACCGCAGTGCCTGTTTTCTTGGTGTGATTGACTAAATCGGTCATGAATTTCATGCCCGACTTCGGATCTGTATCACGCCCGTCGGTAAATGCATGAACGAAAACGTTCGAAAGACCTGCTTCAGAAGCGGAGGTCAATAAGGACTTCAAGTGTTCGATGTGTGCGTGCACGCCACCATCCGAAACGAGGCCCATGAAGTGAACCGATTTGCCTTCTTTCTTCGCATATTCAAATGCTTTCGCTAATTCAGGCTCTTGACCGAGCGTGTTTTCACGAACGGCTTTGTTGATACGTACTAAGTTTTGATATACAACGCGACCCGCACCTAGGTTCATGTGGCCTACTTCGGAATTACCCATTTGACCTTCAGGAAGACCCACTGCCTCACCAGACGCCTCTAATTTGGAATGTGCATATTTCGAGTATAGGGAATCGATAAAAGGAGTTTTGGCAGCATCAATCGCTGAAACTTTTGGGTTGGTAGCAATTCCCCAACCATCTAATATCATAAGTACGACTTTCTTATTCACGGGAGTATATTTAATTATCTAACAAAAATAGCCAAAAAGCTATAAACGCGCACGCATTTGTTTGGCGAAAGCCAAAATATCCTTTCCCTCAACTGTCTTGACCGGGGAGCCAAAAATACTTGCCTCCAACATGGCATGCCCTAATTCTTGTAGGGTACAGGCTGAATTAGGCACAAATAATTTGAGAATCGGGAAAAGCCAATTGATGTATTTGTAAAAGGCCAAGGCATTTTTCAAGCCGGGCGTCGGCTGAATCATGGCTGGACGGAAGGAATAATAATCACCAAAGCCCAGTTTAGCCAAATCATTTTCCGTTTTTCCTTTGACACGCGCCCAGGCTAAACGACCCTGCTCTGTAGAATCTGTCCCGGCTCCAGAAATGTAACTGAATGACATATTGGGATTCTCGTTATGCAAGACTTTGGCAAAGCCTAGCGTCAAATCATAGGTTTTTTGCTTGTATTCATCTGGCTTCATCCCCACGGAAGAAACCCCAAGACAAAATAGACAAGCGTCGTATCCTTTAATCGCATCCCGCATTTCTTCTGGTTTTAAAAAATCTGGAAGTAGATATTCTTTGACCTTGGGATGAGTCACACCACAGGGCTTGCGGTTAAGGACTAAAATTTGGCTCACGTAGGGCGACTGAATGGCTTCATGCAAGACACCTTCGCCTACCATGCCTGTGGCACCCGTAATGATTAATTGCTTTTGTAAAATTTCCATCGTAGACTTGAATAATATTTAAATACCTATTTAATGACTTCTAGAAGAAACTTCCTCCAACAAGCCGGCTTGGCAGCTGCAGCTAGCAGTGTTTTACCCAACGCAAAAACCTCTATGACCTTTGTTCACCATGTCTTATTTTGGGCCAAAAACCCGGGTAATGAAGCCGAAAAAGCCCAATTATTGGCGGCGTTGAAGCAATTAGGCACCCTACCTATGATCCAACAAGCGCACGTAGGCCGACCAATCATTACGGAATTTGACAAAGGTGCAACGGATGGAAGTTATACTTTTTCTGTCGTTTTAGTGTTCGATAACGCAACAAAAGAATCGGAATACTTATATCACCCCTTGCACAAAAAGTTCATCGATGACAACAAGCACCTCTGGGGAAAAGTTCAAGTCATTGATTCTGAATTGATATAATTTAGTCGAAAAACGAATTGACTCGCTTGATATGAGGCCCTACATTTAGGGCATGAAACCACACACCCGAAAATTATATCAGTTGGTACGTGCCAAATTGCATTTGGGCGAGCAAGATGGCATGAAATTTATTCATGGCATCCAAGAAGAAATTCAAGGACCCACAAATCAATTTGTGAGCAAGGATTTTGTTCATCAGACCGTTGCCGAAGCAAAAAGTGAACTCACCAAATGGATGTTTATTTTTTGGGTGGGGCAAGGGGCTGTGACGTATATGATTGTTTCCTTGATGAAAAGCTGATAATTATTGGGCTATTCTTGTATCGAATTGACTCATCTAGCGTGTTTTTGTAGGTTTGAACCATGGAAGCGAAATCAATTCAATTGTATCAATTAGCGCATATAAAACTCCATTTATTGGAAAAAGATGCCATGGAATTTGTAGATGTCATTCAAGACAGCATTGAGGAACGAACTAAGAACTTTGTCACGAAGGAATACCTGGATGTTCGTCTCATGGAACTGGAGTTGAAATTATCAACGAAAATAGGCGATTCGGAAAAAAATGTTCTACGATGGATGTTTACCTTTTGGGTGGGTCAACTCGTCGCAATGTTCGGTTTTATATACTTGTTTTTAAATCATTAGGCTTTTCGTTTTGCGAGCACAAACATCCCGATGACGGAAA
>JBJTMZ010000288.1:0-28969 GCA_046073805.1 Aquirufa sp. | reverse complement strand
TCGTAGGTTTTTTTCTCGATTTCACCGGTCAACTTATCGAACTTACCTGGTGCATGCCAAAGGGTTTGGTCTTTTTCGGCTAATGAATATCCTTTTCCCTTTGTAGTAACGCAGTGTAAAATCTTTGGGCCTGGAATATCTTTTAAATCACGCAATACGGTTGCCAAGTATTCCACGTCATGCCCATCAATGGGGCCAAAGTAGCGCAAATTAAAGGATTCGAAAAGATTACTTTGCTTTAACAAAGTCGCCTTCAAGCCATTTTCGATTTTCGAAACGATTTCCTGAGCAGATTTACCAAAGCTTGACATTTTGCCCAATAGGTTCCAAACATCATCTTTTACCTTGTTGTAGGTATGCGACGTCGTAATATCGGTTAGGTATTCTTTTAATGCCCCGACATTCGGATCAATGGCCATGCAATTATCATTCAAGATGATAATCATGTTGTTTGGAATATCCCCGGCATGGTTCATGGCCTCAAAGGCCATACCCGCGGTCATCGACCCATCCCCAATAACGGCAATATGCTGACGATCAAATTCTTTTTTATAACGAGAGGCTACAGCCATTCCCAAAGCTTCCGAAATCGAAGTTGAGGAATGTCCTACACCAAAGGCATCGTATTCACTTTCAGATCTTTTCGGGAATCCACTAATTCCACCTAATAATCGGTTGGTGTGGAATACGTCCTGTCGGCCCGTTAAAATTTTGTGTCCATACGCCTGGTGTCCCACATCCCAAACGAGTTGATCGTAAGGTGTATTGAACACATAATGCAGTGCCACCGTCAATTCAGTTACGCCCAAAGACGCACCAAAGTGCCCGCCATTGACGGATACATGGTCAATGATGAATTGACGCAATTCGTCGCAAACAGCGGGAAGCTGATTGGCTTTCAACTTACGAAGATCGGCGGGTGCCTGAATCTTGCTTAGTAAAGGGCCTGCTGGGAATTGGGTTGACACAAATAATTTATTCAAGTGAAAGAAAAACTATACAAAGGTAAAAATGTTTTTGAGCCTTACTCATTTTTTTGACTCGCGGTAAACAATCGCCGCTTCTCTTGTTTGCTCAGGGAGTCGTAGCCCGACTTCGATATTTTATCGAGAATGCGGTTCAGTTCTTCCTCATCGATGTTTTCTGCAGATTTACGTGAAGTAGTTTCACGAGTAAATTTGGCATCAATAAATACACGATCTTTTTTTTGTGGCCATCGCCACTTGAAGGGATGTTCCACAAGGTAAGCCATGTAAAACCCACACAAAGCGCCACCCAAATGGGCGATGTTTCCCCCTGCATTGACTCCCACGGTTTCCAGAAGTGACCAAAGCATGTAAAATCCGGCAATGTATTTGATGCGTACAATGCCGATTAGAAATAGCTGAACTTCATAATTGGGTCTCAGCGTGGCCGCTGCCATAACGATGGCAAATACGCCAGCGGATGCGCCTAATAAATAGGCATCACCTCTTTGAAGAAAATAGGGAATGAAATTATAAGCCAAGAAAAATGCCAGCGCTCCACATAATCCGCCCCAAAAATAGATTCGTACACTTTTGTTATTCCCAACCACTTCTTGGAGTATTTGGCCAAACCAATACAGAAACATCATATTGAAGGCTAGGTGGAAGAGCTCGACATGTACAAAAAAGTAGCTGATCAGGCTCCAAGGGGCTTGTAAAATATGCGAAAATTGGGAAGATAAGGTGAGCGATTCCAATAATGAATCATATACTGACGAATGCCCGGAGAAAATACTAATTAAGCGGAAAATCATCAGCAAAATGAAGATTCCGCAGTTTAAGGCAATGATCTTTACTAAACCCTGTCCAGGCTGTTGTAAGACGCGTTGAATATCTTGCCAGAAGCCACGCATATCAATAAAAATGATTGCGTTTGGTCTTCCATACCATCAAAAGAATGACAGCAAACAACATCCCGCCGATGTGCGCAAAGTGAGCCACATTATCCCCTTGATACTGCTGAATCCCCTGGTATAATTCATACATACCATAAAAGCTTACAAAATATTTGGCCTTGATGGGGATAGGGAATGGGAATAAATACATTTCCGAGTTAGGGAATAAATAACCAAAGGCCATCAAAATACCAAATACGACTCCGGAAGCGCCAACCAACTGGCTTCGATTCACATATTCCGCATAATTTGCTCTTGCCCATTCAATATTTACATTTCCATCGGGCAAAGGAATTACTTGATAATGCTGTGCATAATCATATAAATGCATCGAACTTGGATCACTCAATACAATTTGAGTTGCTTGACGGAAGTCGGCGAAGTCCACAAAGTGCTGAATCCCCATATACAACAGCCCCGCTCCAATTCCACAGAAAAAATAGAAAAACAAGAAGCGTTGTGCTCCCCAAATTCGCTCCAGTAAAGAGCCGAACATAAAGAGTCCAAACATATTTCCTATTAAATGCATCAGGCTGGCATGCGAAAACATGTAAGTGACCAATTGGAATACATGAAAATCTTTCGCTTGAAAATAATGGAGGCTTAAGAGCTCATCTGGGATGAACCCGCCCAAAACGAATACAGCGATATTAATGAAAATTAAATTTCGAACCGTAGGAGATAAATTTCTAAACATAATATTATTCTTCGTATGCCCAGTCGATGCGTGTTTTCATATCTTTTACCAACAAGCCCATGGCCTTGAAACTTGCTCGAATTTCGTCAACCTTGTCATACTCGCGTTTCTCTTTGAAATTTGTGTACAAGGCTAACATCCCCTTGATCAAAGCTTCTTGATCCGATGGAAACTCCTCCCGAAGTCCTAACACTTGCTCTAAGAAATTGATATAATTGGTCTTTAATCGCTCAAAAGTCTCTTCACCAATTTGCGCAAATGCGAGCTGTCCTGTGTGGAGCTGGTTGATTTTCTTTAATAACGTAAATAGATGTGAAATTGTTACGGCCGTATTTAAATCGTCGTTCATCCCATCGTAGCATCCTTGGATGGCGCTATCAATTTCAACAATCTGTTCTTGAGCTAATTCGCTTGTTGAATCCGCCTCAAATTCCATTCCTTTGATGATTCTTAAGCCGTTCGCGATACGCTTATAGCCTTTTTGAGCGGCCTTTAGGGCCTCATTCGAAAAGTCTAAGGTGCTTCGGTATTGCGATTGCAGCATGAAGAAACGAACCGTCATCGGGCTGTAAGCTTGTTCCAAAAGCGGGTGTGCACCGGCAATTAATTCACTAGGCAAAAAGGAATTGCCCAAGGATTTACTCATTTTTTGGCCGTTGACTGTCAGCATGTTCGTATGCATCCAATAGCGCACCGGAGCTCGTCCATGGGCAGCTTTTGCTTGGGCAATTTCACATTCGTGGTGTGGGAATTTTAAGTCCATACCACCGCCGTGGATATCAAAGGTGTCCCCCAAATATTTGTGACTCATGCAGGTACATTCAAGGTGCCAACCTGGGAAACCATCGCCCCAAGGCGAAGGCCAGCGCATGATGTGTTCGGGTGAGGCTTTCTTCCAAAGCGCAAAATCCAAGGGGCTTTTTTTCTCACCTACTCCATCTAAATCACGGGTCTCTGTTAATAAATCATCCAATACGCGACCCGAAAGATGGCCATAATCGCCACCTTGCTTGTTATATGCTTCAATGTCAAAATAGATAGACCCATTGGACTCGTAAGCTAAGCCTTTGTCCAATAAAATTTTCGTCGTTTCTATTTGTTCAACAATATGTCCGGTGGCCGTTGGTTCAATGCTCGGAGGCAATAAGTTGAATTGGGTTAAAACATCATGAAAGTCATTCGTATAGCGCTGTACGATTTCCATGGGCTCTAATTTCTCCAATTTGGCCATTTTGCCAATTTTGTCCTCACCTTCATCGCCATCACCAACTAAATGACCTACATCGGTTATGTTTCGTACATACCGAACTTGATATCCGATAAATTTCAAATAGCGATGTAGGATATCAAATGAAGTAAAGGTGCGGAGGTTGCCCAAGTGCACAAAATTATAGACCGTTGGCCCACAAACGTATAATCCCACATGGGGTGCGTTGATGGGGGTAAATACTTCTTTCTCTCGACTGAGTGTGTTGTATATTTTTAACGGCTGCATGAATTCTAGGGCTATTGTAGACTCCTCAAAAAGGAATTAAAATTACGCCGATTCTTTTAATTCACCAAACATCCCAAATTCCTCCACTTCGAAACGATTCTTTTCTAATTGTGTTATCTTTGTGTGTTTTTGAAATTCAATCATGCAGCTAAAGGAAGTAGGCGAGGACAAATCGCTTCAACGTGCTTTTTTACAATTTCCGGTGGATCTTTATCGATCCGATTCTAATTGGATTCGTCCCTTGGATTCGGATGTGGAATCGATTTTTAACCCGAAGAAAAATCCGCATTTCAAGAAAGGGAATGCCATTCGTTGGGTATTATTTGATGATGCAGGCCAAGCGATTGGTCGGGTAGCCGCATTTTATGAGCAATCGAAAGAGGAGGTGCCAGTCGGCGGCATGGGAGTTTTGGAGTGTATTGAGGACAAGGCCGCCGCATTTATGTTGTTTGATGCTTGTAAATCTTGGCTGAAAGAGCATGGAATGGAAGGGATGGATGGGCCGATTAATTTTGGGGAGCGGGATAGTTTTTGGGGGTTAATGGTGAAGGGCTGGGAATATGAGCCTACCTACAAAATGCCTTGGACGAAGGCGTATTACATTCCGTTTTTTGAGGAATATGGATTTCAGGATTATTTCCAGCAATATGTCTATGTTTCTTCCATTCGAGGGGCCAATGTAAGTCAGGCCATTGAGGAAAAAGCTAATCGGATTTATCAGAATCCTGAATATGTTTTTCAGCACATTGAGAAGTCAAAATTGACTAAATATGCGGAGGATTTTCGCATTATTTTCAATGCGGCATGGGCTAAATTTCCGGGAGTTCAAGAAATGAGTTCTGAACAAGCGCAACGCTTGGTGAAGACGATGAAGCCGATTATTGATGAGCAATTATTGTGGTTTGCGTATACAACGACGGGCGAGCCCGTTGCATTTTTTATTGTGATTCCTGATCTCAATCAAATCATTAAACATTTAAATGGTCGATTGAATTGGTGGGGCATGATCAAGTTTTTGTTGTTAAAAATGCGTGGAGCATTGACGCGAGCTTGTGGTGTTATTTTCGGGGTTGTTCCGGATCACCAAGGGAAAGGAGTCGAGTCTGCGATAGCTTTGCGCTTCCGGACAGCTGCGCGTGAGAACCCTTTTTATCCTTATGAAACGATGGATATGAATTGGGTAGGAGATTTCAATCCCAAGATGTTGCGTTTTGTCTCCCAATTAGGGGCGACCAACGAGAAGACTTACATTACATATCGTTTAT
Source organism: Aquirufa sp. (assembly GCA_046073805.1). Classification (GTDB taxonomy): domain Bacteria; phylum Bacteroidota; class Bacteroidia; order Cytophagales; family Spirosomataceae; genus Aquirufa. Next base: position 23,591 of record JBJTMZ010000288.1, on the reverse strand, counting down.
TTTTTAATCCAAACCAGCCCTTTAGTCGTTGCCCTAAAGTTGGTTAAATCCTTTATCATGAGTTTATTAACAATTGGAACCGTTGCGTTCGATGCATTAGAGACCCCCTATGGAAAGACCGATAAAATTATCGGAGGCTCTTGTACGTATATCGCCTTATCATCTGCTTTTTTCTTGCCGCGCGTGAATGTGGTGGCTGTGGTGGGTGATGACTTTCCGCAGGCATATATGGATACCTTAACGTCTAAGGGCATCAATCTAGACGGCTTACAAATTAAGGCCGGAGAAAAGTCTTTTTTCTGGGCGGGTAAATACCACAATAACATGAATTCGCGCGATACGCTCGTGACGGATTTGAATGTATTGGCGGATTTTAAACCAGAAATTCCGGCGTCATACCAAGATTGTGAATACCTTATGTTGGGGAACTTAACCCCTCAGGTTCAGATTGAGGCCATTGAAGGCTTAGCGAAACGCCCGAAATTAATCGTTATGGATACGATGAACTTCTGGATGGATGTGGCGATGGATGACCTGAAGAAGGTGCTAAAGATGGTTGACGTATTGTGTATCAATGATGAGGAGGCGCGTCAATTATCCGAGCAGTATTCTTTACGTACAGCTGCGAAGATGATCATGGCGATGGGCCCTAAGACCTTGATTATCAAGAAAGGGGAGCATGGAGCCTTGTTATTCCAAGACCAAAATATGTTTTATTGTCCAGCATTACCTTTGGAAGAGGTATTTGACCCAACGGGTGCTGGGGATACCTTCGTAGGAGGTTTCATCGGATACCTTGCTAAGACAGATGACACTTCCTTTGAGAATATGCGTAAAGCCATTGTATATGGCTCTGCGATGGCGTCTTTCTGCGTCGAAAAATTTGGTACGGAGCGATTACTTGAAATTACGGATCAAGACTTGGAGGCTCGTGTGAATGAATTCCGGGAATTAGCGCGCTTTTAACGCCCCCCCACAATGACTTCCTGAAGATTTGCGGGATCTAGGTATTTATTAGCTAGTTCTCTTAAATCTTCGGGAGTACATTCCATAATTTGACGTTGGAATTGATCGTAGAAGTCTTTCGGCAAATTCTCTAATTGAATAACTTTGATTTTCTCAGCGATATCAAAGGCCTGTGTCAATTCGCCCGTAAAACTCCCCATTAAGTAATTTTTGACTAATTCGAGTTCCTCGATTCCCACCGCTTCTTGTTGGAGCTTCCGCATCTCTTTCCGAATTTCATCACAGGTTTCTTCTACGTTGCTGTTATTTACATCTGTCCCAACTACCCAATAGCCTGCGCGTTGCATGGGAACGATGGAGGAGGAGATACCATAGGTAAATCCTTTTTCTTCCCGAATATTTTTTTGCAGACGCGATCCGAAAAACCCGCCTAAAACGGTATTCAATACACTGAATTTAAAGTAATCTGGATGATGGCGAGTCATGGATATCATCCCCAAACGAATGGATGATTGCATCGCATTTTCCCGAATTTCATGGATAGGTGTTCTTAGGTTTACATTCGGAGTATATGGATTCGTTTTTTGGGCCACGTGCGTAGGCAAATCCTGGAATGTGTTTTGCACTTCTTCTAGTTCTGCATCACTGATTTTGCCTGAAAGAAAGATTTGAGGCATGGCTCCCAGCCAATGTTTCGAATGAAATTTAATTAGATCAACCTGCTGAATGGCCTCTATGCTTTCTTGCGTGGAAACACGACCATATGCGTCGGGTGAAAAAAGTTGTTGGCGTAACAATTGGCTCGCTGAAAAAGCGGTTTTTTGCCAGTTTAATTTATTTTTCTGTACCTCAATCGCGATCTCTTTTTCAAATTCTTCAACTGGGAAATTGGCTTCTTGAATGATTTCGATGACATAGGGTAGGAGGGCCTTGAGGTGTTTACTCAGCCCATAAAGGACAAATGTTGCTGTGTCAAGATTCGTTTGGATGTCCCAAAATGCCCCAAAATAATCAAAAATTTGATGAATCTCTGTTGCATTGCGTTGGGATGTCCCTCTTTTCATCAATGAACTAGTTAGGCTAGCAATGCCTGCTTTTTCGGCCAAACTCGCCCCCGCTGGGACACTAAATTCTAATTTGAAGACCGGTTGTTCGCCAAGTGATAAGGATTGAATCTCTAGGCCATTCGCAAGACGGCTTGTCTTTACTTCTGGGAACTTGATTAATTCTATTGGATAGGCGTTTGGGGCTATGGTTCGATTCAGCATCATTGGTTTATAAAACAAATGACATTCCGTTGGGAATGTCATTTGATAAACAAGAAGTTTGTTTAATTATCTTTTACCGTTATCGTTGTTGATAGCAGCTAATAAAGTCACGCGTAAAGTATTCGCTAATGGGCTGCTAGTTCCTGTTGGTACTAAGTAAGCAAAGTCGAAACCGTATTTTTGATCTAACTTAAAGCCAACACCCATGGTGAAGTATTTACGATTTCCCTTCATTTCGCTTTCATTGAAGTAACCTCCACGAACTGCGAATGTATTATTGAAAAGATATTCAGCACCGATTGATGTGGTAATCTCTTTCAACTCTTCGCCGAATCCATCTGGTGCATCAAACAATGAACCAAAAATTCCGCCGATGGCCGAAGTTGTCGTCGGATCTGTTCCTGTAACAACTTTATTGCCGTTCGCATCAATTGAAACCGACTGAGGTGTTGGAACCATTAACTTATTGAAATCCAATGTCAATGTTAACTTATTTTTGTCATCAATATTTCTAACTGCAGCTACACCCGCACGTAGGTTAGTTGGGATAAAGTTCTTTTCAGCTCCACCGTAGGAAACCTTACCCGAAATATTTGAAAGAACTAAACCATAAGTGTAATTCCACTTCTTTTCCGAGTTAGAATTCCAATATAATGCGATATCTGCTGCTACTGTTTGTGCGGGCTTCATGGCAACTCCAGTACCTGAAGTACCTTGGTAGTTTCCTAATAAATTTGAATTGATGTATTTTAAATTAACACCCAATGAAAGCGCATTGGATAATTTTCTCGCATGTGTTACTGATAATGCATACTCCTTGGAGTTAAAGTTTCCTGCGCTTGTTCCGTTTGCAAGTGTTGCTTGAAATAAACCTTGATCAAAATAGTTGATAGAGAAACCAAAAGCTTGGTCTTTTGATGTCTTTTTGTAACCTGCGATATTGTAAAGTGCCATATCGTTAACCAAATTACGTAACCAAGGAGTGTAAGAAATAGCAAATCCTAAATCTTTATCTGCTCCTGCTAGCTTTGCCGGATTCCAATAAATTGCGTTAACGTCAGATGAAATAGCCACACCTGCATCACCCATTGCTGCTGATCGAGCATCAGGCGCAACGTTTAGGAACAACATTGTTGGGGTAGGAATTCTTCCTGAATTTAATTGTCCTGAAACCAATGTTTGGCCATAAGCAACAGCACCGATGAATACTGCAACTGCCGTAAATAGCGCTTTGTGGAATATTGAATAATTCTTCGTCATTGTATATTAATTTAAAGAGAGTCTTTCAGTTCTAAGAAGCTAAAGTCAAAAATAGGTAATTTTTAGGATATAGATTGTTCTATTGATAAAAAAAATATGAAAACTTATTTTAGGGTACTTGTTTTAATCGTGAATATTTTCATTTCCTTCTGAAGTTCATCAAACAAGCTAATTTTGATAATCATCATCGAATTCAATTTTTGCCATTCATCTTCTGTCCAATCAAAAGCTATCATCCCCTCCTTGGATTCAAGGTAATTACTAAACCCTGACTTCCTCAAAATCAATTGTCCATTGATGTTTGTAAGTTCCATCTCAAAGGGCATTCGATTCCAAGGTTTATCTTGCCCAAACACAAAATGAAATGACCTAGACAGTGGATTTGGGTAAATTTTACCTGAGCTCGCCAACTGGTCGTCATCGTTAATTTGGAATTCTAACGTTTCTTGGGCGTAATTATTGTAGATATCCCAACAGAATACAAGAATTTTATGTTTACCCCGATTTAATTTACTTAATCGAATACTTGACTCGCCTAATGTAGAATTTCCGCTCTTTAATTGAACATTCGGCGCCAATTCGATTCGAATGCTATCGTCAACAACAAGATAGGCTATTTCCCCTTTGGAATTGAGCCAAGATAGCCCAGAGGAGTCAGCAAAACTGATTTGGATGTCGGGGTTATTACTGATGGATTGACTTGATTCATCAACCAAATTCATTGTTATTTTGGGGGCAATGAGGTCTGGTTTTTGTTTGTTTTTCCAACTGGCAACAGGGATGGATCCGGATGCCTTTCTTGACCAAATAGTTAGTTGATAGGCTTGGTTTTCCAAAAGAGATGGCATGTTTTTTAGGCTAAATTTCAACATGTCCCCTTGGCCTTTACCCGAGCTTTTCCAAATAATAGGGCTCATTGTTTGATAGGAATAGGCTAAACCTTTGTTGCCTAAGGTAGTTTTCGGTTCTCCAATTCGATGAAGTTGTAGGGTAAATGCTTCGTTACTTATTTGCTCTCCCGAGACATTTAATTCTTGTTTGATGCTATCGAGTTCAATTTTCAAATTTGCAGACGACCAAGGTAGCGATAGGCTTGGATCTCCCAATAATTGAATATTTCGATTTATGACACCGCTTTGACTTTGATTTTTGGCATCACGAAATATGTCGCCTAATCGATAAGCAGGATTGTTCCTGTTTTTTATCAATGATTGGTAAAATGCTTGGCCAAATAAATAATTACTACTTTGAAAAACCGGCCTTGTCGTACTGATTAATGCGATTGCCCCGCCTTGATCTGACAGTAAACTTACTTCCCCACCCGATAAAATATTGGGATCATCAAATCGACCAAATTGACATGTCGCCGTTAAAAGAATCGGTAGGTTGTTATTGTTTTTTAAGCTCACTAAATCGTTCGTGGTTAACAATTTTTCATCCGCCAATCCACTTTCGGAGCCATGGCCTGTATAGTGAATAAAATCTGCCTTTTGTTCAAATAAGTCTAGCGTTGCCTGCGTAGCCAAAGGGCTGGTAAAAAATCCATTATTCTGCTTAAATGGATATTGATCTAAATAGATTTTATGCTGTTGGCCCGGAATCATCCCGTTAAGCAGAAGTTTGGCGAAGTCTTCAGCATCCTGCATGTGAATATTGGCATCCCCATCATCTGCTAACCATGCAAATTGCGTTGGTCGTGTGCGTGGCTTGGACTCAAAATCAATCAGTTTATTGACAAACATATTTGCTTCTTGAGGATTTTTTACGGGTATTCGCCCGATGGCAACTTGGATGTCCGATCGCGGGACATTAAGCCCTTCTTGCCAGGTTTGAGCGTTAGGCCCTACAATTCCATAAAAATCATCAGATGCGTAACTCAATAAGGGTTGAAGCGATTCTTTGCTTTGATAGGTCGGAACAAAGCATGCTTTTTCGAGTGAGGTCGATATGACGTTTTGGCCTTTATAGTCTATTGAGGCATCTCCAAAGAGGATGACGTACTTTAATTTAGATCCTGTTTTTTGATATTGATATCGAATGAAATTACGAATGGCAGTTACATCTTGTTTTCCCCCACTAAAGTCTTGATAAATCGCTGATGTATTAATTTGGATACTTGATAAATTTCGTTCGTTCGTTTTATAGACAGCTAGTTTCTTCGCCTCTTTTTGCAAAGTTGGTGAGGAAATTACCAACATTTCAGTAGCAGCTGGAATGGTTAACGCCGATTGGTTTTCTGGATTCCCGCATAAAATCGGTTCACCCGCTAGGTTAATATCTGCGATGGCTAGTCGGCTGTTTGTTTGGAAGTTCAACTGAAAGGATTTGTTCGAAACAATTTTGTACCATTGGGTACCCCCATTGTTGACCCATATCTGTTGCAGGGATGTTAAATTCGGAACGTCGATATTTATCGTTGAATCACTACTATTCGGTAAAAGGTAAAGTGGGTTTGTATTCTTCGCATCAATATTTCGCGGATATACCAGCGTAATGTAATCGATATAACCGGTCCCCCCGCTACTTTGAAACTGAATGGGCCAGGTCCAAGCATTTGAACTTAGCGTGGGGCTAATCCAAGTTTTGATTGTTTCGCTACTGGCTTTTGTATCGTATCGGCCACCCGAGATCGGATTTAAAGTGAGGTTCTTTCCGAGATTAGGGAATGTAAATGAACTAGCTGATAGACTACTGGAATAGAACTTTGCCTCTAGATAAGCTGGTTTCCCTTCCGCATAGTCATTCAAAGAGTATTGAAGAAATTTATTGCCGCTTCCATAGAATGCATCGCCCAGCCAATTCTGGCCAGATTGTAAGAGATTATAGGTTTCTGGCTCGTAGTGTTTGATTCCATAGGCAAAAGAAAGCCCGGTACCACTGGAAGCCTTGGGAGAAATTTCTTCAATCAAATTAGGTTTCGTGGCATCAATTTGAACGAAGTAAAATGTAGTATCGCTGTATAAGTTGGTTTGTTGGCCCCATGTGCCAACTTGTTTAATGGGATGAGGGGAATCACCCCAAAACAAGACTTCCCAAGTATTATTTGAGGTAATTTTCGATGTAGGAATTGGCTTGAGTAACCCAATTTTTTCATCCTCATTGGGGTCAATCATGCCGGACTTAGAACCCCAAATACTGATTTTATCTGGTCCTTCTACTGGAATTTGGTGCTTGTTGAACCATGCTTGATTGATTCGATAAAATTGGGATTGAGTTACTGCAATTTTTATCCATTTACCTTGTTGCAGTGGGGATAGATTTTGGCTAAAACCAATAGGACGAATCCATCCAACAAGTAGAAAGAAAGCAAAAAGAAACCGTTTAAGCATCGATTGGTTGAACTTGCGCATTTTTCGCTACGAGGTATAGTTTGCCTGTTTGGACTTCTTGGCAAATGTAGCGTGTTCTTCGTAGTTTCCCCTTCTTTAACTGTAGGTTTTTTAATTGGAAGATCTCATCCTCGGGAAGATTAAATAGTAAGATGGCAGGCTCTTGATTTTGATCGTATACTTTGAGTGCTTCGACAAGCGGAGTGAATCCATTTGATGTAGCGACGGGGTTTATTAAATAGGCTTGTAAAACGGGAACGAGTTCCTGGGGTAATAATTCGGGGTCTAAAATAGGTTCAAATAGTGCTTTGAAGGCATCTTTCCATTCCTGACCGTGTGGATTCACTTGGTTTTTATGCCGTTGATAGGTGATGAGGTGCGCTACCTCATGTAAATAGGTTACTAAAAATGCAAATGGATTTAAATTATGATTGACGGTTATTTGAAATCCTTTATTCGGAGTAAACTTAAAGTCCCCCAATTTACTATCCCGTTTTTTACTTACAACAAACTCGAATTTTAGCTCATCCCAAAGGTTAAAGCAATATTCAGCCACTTTTGGAGGAAAGTGATCGAGGAATGACGATATCTTTCTGTTTTTGTTCATTTGCGGGCATAAAAAAAGTCCTTCGCGAACGAAGGACTTTTTTCTGTGAGACTGGCTAAAATTATTTAGCAGCAGCAGTGTCAGCAGCAGCTGTATCAGCAGCAGCAGTATCAACTGGTGCAGCAGCAGCAGTATCAGTTGCAACTGTATCAGCAGCAGCTTCAGTTTTTTTCTCACCACAAGATGCTAAAGTTACCATACCAGCAACGAAAGCCAAAGCGAATACTTTTTTCATTTTTTGTAATATTTTAAGGTTTGAGTTACAAATCTACGGCTTAATTTTTTAATTGCAAATAATCTCTCCAGTTTTTTAAGATTTTTTTAAGAATTGGAAGGTTTTTTCACGAAAAGCTCTTTTTTGGCCTATAGGGGCACTATGTTTACTTAGAAAACTTAAGATTAATTTAATAGTTGCCCTTGATAATTGGTCTTATTACTTGATTAGATCCTTGAAACGGTCGTAAAAACCGCTGCTTTTGAAGGTGAATGTTTTGTGCAAAACATAGTTGGACACAAAACTGAATCCCATACCATTCAATGTGGTACTGATTTGCGTCACGTTAACTTTTTTAAATGAATAGGGAATTCTGACCATAAGGTCATTGTAATTTGATTGAATAAAATGATAGGGTAAAATACTGAATCCCCAAGTTACAAAACCTGAAAACGTAGCGACCATCATAAACTTGATCATTTCTCGTCGCGTTTGTTGGGACTTCCTCGCATCAAATGCAAAAAGCTTCGTCATGATGAAACCAGCAATTAATGAAATAAAGTAAGCGGGCAATATGGTCTTCTCATAGGCCATATGAAACCAATCTTTCAATAATGCCCCAGCTAATAATTGAATCATCGCACCCGTACCCGCGATTAGAAAGTAGGCGACTAAATCTTTACGATTAAAGAGTTGCGAGTCTTGATTCAATTAAAAAAGGCTTTTAACGATATTAGGGAATAGTCCCAGCACCAAAGTTCCTAAGGTAGTTAGCCCCAAGGCTACTTGATAAAGTGTACTTATTTCTATTTTATCTATTTCACCTTGTTTGATGTAAACGGCAATAATTCCTTTGAAATAATAGTAAATACCAATCGCCGACATCAATATAGCCAACACCACGGGATAGATAATATTTCGATTAAATGTATCCGAGAATACAAAGAATTTTCCCCAAAATCCCGCTGTTAATGGAATACCTGCCAACGATAACATGGCTACCGTGAAACAAAACGCTAAATACGGATTCGCTTTCGCTAGCCCTTCAAAAGACTGGAAGTGATCTGGTTTTTCAACTCGGCCCGTTTGATGTTCCGAAACTAATTTGAAAACAGCAAATGCCGTTAATGTTGCTAACGTATAAGCTAACGAATAAAATAAGATCGTTGAATTTGAGGTCTCCTGACGTGCTGAAACTGTCATCAGCATATAGCCAGCGTGTGAGATACTTGAATAGGCCAACATACGCTTAATGCTTTGTTGGTATACCGCTGTAACATTTCCGATGACCAAGGTTAACATACTGATGAAGTACACCGGCATAACCCAAGTACTATATAAGCCGCCAAATATTCCTGCAAAAATATGGTATATCGCTGCAAAGCCAGCCGTTTTTACGACGGTCGACATAAACATCGTAAAGATGGTGGGTGCTCCATCGTACACATCCGGTGTCCAGAAATGGAAGGGTGCAGCAGAAACTTTAAATAGTAGGCCAACGAGCATTAATAAGACACCCGCATACAAAAACGATGGCATTGACTCAGGTGCTGTTGAAGCAATAACCGTTGCCATGTTCGAGATATAAAAAGATCGGGTAGCCCCATATACTAGGGTCATTCCAAACAGCAATATGCCTGTCGCGAAGGAGCCCATTAAGAAATATTTAATGGCTGCCTCATTCGAACGAAGATTTCGTTTATCGGAGCCTGTTAGTACGTACATGGCCACGGATAAAATTTCAAGACCCACAAATAACATCATTAGATGGTCAAATGAGACCATGATAATAGCTCCTACTGTAGAAAACAGCAAAATGGCATAGTATTCAGCTGGATGTGTATGTTCATCATCTTGACCGAAGGCATTCGAAAAGGCAACCACGAAAAATGCAGCTAATTGGATGATTATGCTGAAATTGATTGAGGTATTGTTCGTACGGAACATATTTCCAAACCAAAGGAACTCATGATTCCAGTCCATCACCGTAATGCCCATGCCGATAGCAAGGAACAACAATGTGATTTGTTGGACTACTTTACGCGATAACCAAAAACCTAAAAATAGATTAGAGATTCCAAATAATGATAAAGCAATGATAGCTGTCATAATTCTGCTTAACTGTTATTTAATTTCCGCTTAGTTTAAAAGCGCAACAAGTTTTTCCACACTAGCGGCACTGAATGTTAATACATATTGAGGGAATAGTCCTCCGATAATCACCAAGAGGATCAAGGGAATTAAAACTAATTTTTCCCCCAGTACGAGGTCTTCAAATGATTTTGTCACTTTAGAGACATTGCCAAAGATTGTTTTTTGAATCAGTCTTAAGGTATAAACCGCACCTAAAATAATCGTGATTCCTGCAATGATTCCTAAATACATTTCCTGATCAAACACACTTTTCAAAAGTAAGAATTCACCGATAAATCCATTCGTCAATGGCAATGCTACCGAGCCCAAACTTAACACAATAAATGCTACCGTTAAGACATACGATGATTGGGTGATTCCTCCGAGCTGAGCCAATTCACGCGTTTTTGTTCTGCGTTCAATTACCTCAATCACAAAGAACAAGCCCACTAAATTGATACCGTGCGATAACATTTGGTAAAGAGCCCCTTGAATGCCATCTACACTTTGAGTCATGATTCCTGCGGCCATTAGACCAACGTGTGCAAAAGAAGAATAAGCCAATAAACGCTTCGCATCTTTTTGTTGGATCGCAATCACCGAACCATAAATAATACCAATGATCGAAAGCACCGAAACGGTCAAGCCCCATTGCGTAATTCCCAAAGGAAACATCGGAATCACGAGTCGGATCATGCCATACGTACCCATTTTCAACATGATACCTCCAAGTAACATACTTCCCTGTACGGGGGAAGTTGTATACGTATCGGGTTGCCACGTATGGAATGGGAATACAGGCATTTTAATCGCAAACGCAATGAAAAATGCTAAGAACAAAAAGCCTTGGTGTTCCGCACTTAAATTTCGCGCCGTTAAATACAGGGTTTCAATGTCTGCCGAATGCGTTTGACCAGGAGTCCGCAAATAGACATAAATTAACGCAATCAATAAAAACAAAGAACCAAACAGGGTATATACAAAAAACTTGAAGGTAATTGCCGTTCTGTTTTCCCCGCCATATTGCGCTGCTAAGAAGTAAATCGGTAGAAGAGATGCTTCAAAGAAGAAGTAGAACAAGAATGCGTCTTTGGCAAGAAAGGCCCCCAGCAAGGCCGACTGCATGCTTAAGATTAAGCCTAAGTACGATGCGTTTTCTGATTTATCTGAATTTGTAGTGGAACCGATAATAAATGGGATCAAAAGCCCAGTCAATCCAATCAATACACCATTGATGCCATCCACCCAAAGCGTGAAACTAATACCCGCTTCAGGTAACCAAGCTTGGGAAAATTGCAATGATTCAGTGCCTAAAGCGTATGCAATCGCAATCGCTTCAATGATGGATCCCGCCAATGCAATGCCAAAGGGTTTACTAGGTTTAGCTAACAATAAGCCTGCGCCCAATAACAACGGGAATAATAGGATAAATAGTAATAACATACCTCTTTTGTCTATTAAAAATTACAAAATCCAAGTTCTTAAACTCAATGCGAGAATAAGGGTAATGGAAATAACCATAACGAAAATGTAATACCCCACATTTCCCGTTTGAATCCGACGGAATTCAGTTGAGGCATAAGCCACAATTCGTCCAATACCTTCTACAATCAAATCGATTACTAAAAACTCAAACACTTGGAAACAGAAATTACCAAGAATTGAAATCGGTTTTACGATGATTAAATCGTATAATTCATCGATGTAGAATTTGTGATAGATAACTTTTTGGATTCCACTAATTGATTCATCAGCGCCAGGAACCGATTTTTTAACTCCGAATAAATAGATCGCTAAAAAAGCCGGGACAAAGGCTGCCAACAAAGGCGCACCCATTTCCAAGGTTAAGAAGGAAACCTCCGCAGATTCGCCAGCTTCAGGCAGAATTGGGGCCAACCAGTGCGCTAGGAATTCATTTCCACCCGCAAAATGAGGCAAGTTAATCAATCCTCCAATGACCGATAATACAGCGAGAACCATCAATGGGAATGTCATCGATAACGGGGACTCATGTAAATGATGTGCCTGCTCCTCTGTGCCACGAAAATCTCCAAAGAATGTCAAAATAAACACGCGGAACATGTAAAACGAAGTAAGTGCAGATCCTACAATCGCTAAACACCACATCGCAAAATCATGGTGATATAGATGAGCTAAAATTTCGTCTTTGGAGAAGAAACCCGCAAATGGCGGGATACCCGCAATGGCAATGGTGCCCAACAGAAAAGTAAAATAGGTAATTGGCATTTTCGACTTCAAGCCTCCCATTTTACGAATATCTTGTTCGTCCGACATCGCGTGAATCACCGAACCCGCTCCCAAGAATAGAAGTGCCTTAAAGAATGCATGAGTCATCACGTGGAAGAATGACGCCGTGTAAGCTGAGGCTCCTAAGCCCATGAACATATAGCCCAACTGTGAAACAGTTGAGTAGGCCAATACTTTCTTAATATCATTTTGGAATAGGCCAATCGCCGCACCTAATAAGGCAGTCGCTAAACCAATCCAACCCACGAAATGCAAGACCTCTGGGCTTAATTCGAATATCACGTTGGCACGAATGACCATGTAAATTCCCGCCGTCACCATCGTGGCTGCGTGAATCAAGGCCGAAACAGGGGTAGGGCCCGCCATCGCATCTGGCAACCAAGTAAACAACGGAATTTGTGCCGATTTACCCATCGCTCCAATAAACAAGCAAAATGCAATTACGCCTACGTTTTCAGGTACATTTCCTGATGCAATCGATTGGAAAATGCTTTGGTAGTTGGTGGTATTAAAGTTTTGAATCAATAAGAATATGCCCACTAAAAAACCTAAATCGCCGATACGGTTCATAATGAAGGCCTTGCGTGCGGCATCCCCGTAGCTGTTTTTCTGATTCCAGAAACCAATCAATAAATAAGAGCATAGTCCTACGCCTTCCCAACCGATGAATAAAACGGTGAAATTGGCTCCAAGAACCAAGATGAGCATGAAAAATACAAACAGATTTAAGAAAGCAAAAAACTTTCCAAATCCCGCATCATGCGACATATAGCCCATTGAATAGATGTGAATCAAGGTGCCAACCCCCGTGATGATTAACAACATCAACAACGATAATTAATCTACCTGAAAATCAAAAGGGATCGATAAAGAACCCACCTTAATCCATTCGGCTAAGGTGTAAATCTGTGCTTTGCCATCAAATTTTAGAAACAATTGCAAAGACAAAGCGAAAGCAACCAAGGGTGGTATCGTACCGATGATTCCCGCAATTGATTTGTTTAATTTGGGGAAGGCTAATCCGTTGATAGCAAAACCTAAAAACGGTAATAGGGGGATTAAATAGACTAATGACATAGGAGGATCGTTAAAAGCGCATTAATTAATTCTTGATTTTATTAAGTACGCCAATATCAATACTTTGAATATTACGGTAAATCATGACAATGATCGCCAGGCCAACCGCTACTTCGGCTGCAGCAACTGCCATAATGAAGAAAACGAATATCTGACCAGCAGGGTCTGAATAATACGATGAGAATGCGGCCAACAATAAATTGACAGCATTTAACATTAATTCGATGGCCATGAACACAATGATCGCATTGCGACGTGTTAAAACCCCTAAAATTCCGATACAAAAAAGAGCAGAACTAAATAAAATGTAATGCGTCAGCGGAATCGTACGTAATACTTCTGGAATCGATTGCATAGTTAGTAGTTGAATGCATTTATGCGGGGCAAAAATACGAATAAAACTGAATTTTTAAGCCCCTAACGTTGAAAACCTTGTAATTTAATTTCGGTTAATTTCCGTTTAGTGTCCATTGGGAAATCTCCCTTCATCATCCAATCATAGTAGGATGGGTCCGATTTTAGCACCTCTAAAACAGGACGTCCCATGTGCTTGCCGAAATTAAACACCGCAACCTGATTTTTGTTGTAAATCATTCGATTGGCAAAGTCGATGGAATTTGAAGCACTCAATTCATGCAATGCATTGACATCATTTTGAATTGGGAAGTATTCATTTCCTTCGGAATCTTTCAGTGGGGTGTTCGCATAACGCTTCACTTGTGCATTTAAAACTTCCAATGTTGCCAAAACATCTGCCTCAGCACCGTGCGCACCAATTAGCTCTTTGTCACAATAAAAGCGGTAAGCAGCCGTCAAGTTCCGTGGCTCCATCATGTGGAAGATTCGTTGGGCATCTACCAATTTTCGGTTTTTCATATCAAAGTCGACCTCTGCACGCAAAAACTCCTCCACTAACATCGGTACATCAAAACGATTGGAATTGAATCCTGCCAAATCACAACCCTCTAAAAAACCCGCGAGGGACTTTGCCACTTGCTTGAAATTCGGTTCATTCGCAACATCCGCATCATAGATGCCGTGTACCAAGGAAGCTTCTAATGGAATGGGAATACCTGGATTCACGCGGCGCGTCTTGATCTCCACAGAACCATCGATATTCGCCTTCGCGATGGAAATTTCCACAATGCGATCCTTGTTCACCATGATTCCGGTGGTTTCTAAATCGAAAAAGGCCAACGGTTTTTTTAATTGTAATTGATGCTCCATAGCTTATCAGAAATTAATAGGGACAAAGGTAGCTTATTATTACCTTTGTTCGATGAAATTTAGTCCAAAAGCCATTTTTTTTGATTGGGACCATACCCTTTGGGATCACGATCGAAATGCCTTCGAAGTTATTCAGGAGTTAATGGTGGAATTGCCCATGGAGCGCTCGCTTTCACATAGCGATTCCGAAATTTGGACAGCTTTTCAACTAATTAACGACCGATTATGGGACGATTACCAGCATGGTCGAATTTCACAAAAGGCATTACGGGAGACCCGTTTTGTTCAATTTTTTGAGGCCATGTCTTGGAAAGGGGATGCTCAACTTTTCTCCAATTTATATCTTAGTCGGACCCCACGTAAGACGAATTTGCTCCCAGGGGCTTACCAGGTTATTGAAAGCCTCGCTCATAAATACCCCTTGTATGTGTTGACGAATGGCTTCGATGATATTCAGCACGTTAAAATTCAGGGGGTTGGGATGAGTCATTTTTTCCAGCGGATCATTACATCAGAATTGGCCGGTTGCAAGAAACCTTCGCCGGATTTCTTTCATTTTGCCCTGAAGGAGGCGCAATGCCTTGCCTCGGAAGTTGTCATGGTGGGGGATCATCCCGTTATCGATATTCAAGCCGCTGAGGCTGTAGGAATTTCGGCGATTCACCTACATGTCCGCGATGAATCCGAATCTGCGAATATCCGAATTACCCAACTAAATCAATTGTTGGATTTATTCGAATAAGGATAATTGATTGTCATTGGATTTTCGGTCAAAGATTTTTTTGTCCCGAATGAATTTTTTATTCTCCTCCAAAAAAGACTGAAATTGTTCTATTTGAGCATACAGGGGGCTAAAATCGTATTGATTCAGAAAATAGGTTTCCTTGTATACCTCTTTGAAGTCGGTGATGACATAGTCCAACTGCTCTATCCCAAGTTTTTGAAGGCCCAATAAATAGAGGTTTTGGTGATTGCTCGCAAATCGACCCGCTTCGTAATAGGATGTGGATTTCAAGTCAAAGGCTACTTGTTCGCCTACGCCATCCACATAACCATAAATCAACGAATTTTTGTAGCGTGATTCAACATAGTACTGTGTTTTATACTTTTCTGGCAACAAGGCACGCGCCTTATCGATAATGCCTTCTTCGAATAATTCCTCGTCTTCCCCCAAGATTACCGCACGCTCAAAGTCCATGCCTTTTTGCTGGGCTTGTGTACTTGGTTTTTTCACGCGATTGATTCGCTCAATCATCTCGATTTCATCCACAATGATTTTCCCAGCCTTGTCTCTAGCTTGCTGCAGGTACAAAGAAAAAGAATTCAAAAGTGTTGGGTATAAACGATATTGCATAGCTAACTAATTATCCGATTTGCAGTCGGCTCACCACTTCCCCGTCAATCAAATGTTTCTGAGTAATTTCTTTGACGTCATCTAAGCTGACATTGCCATAAAAAACGCCTTCGGGGTAAACGACCATGGCAGGGCCTTTTCCACAAAAATCTAAACATCCTGCGCGTTGAATACGGATTTTGGCTGGACTCCCTGCTTGCGCATAGGCTGATTTGAATGCCTCTACCAATTCCATCCCATGGCCAGAGCCACAACATTTTTTAGGAGCATCCTTGTCGTTTGCGCAAATAAAGACGTGTTTTTCGAAGTGCATATTAAGCTGTTTTTAGTTCTACGACAATAGGACAATGATCCGAATGCATAGCGTCTGGTAAAATGTAGGCATTCGCGATTTGATCCTTTAGATTATCACTGGCCATGTGGTAATCGATACGCCAACCCAGATTTTTTCCGCGTGCACCTGCTCGGTAACTCCACCAAGAGTAAGCATGTGCTTGATCGGGATTGATCAATCGGAAGGTGTCCACAAACCCGCTGTTGACAAATGTCTCCATCCATTCGCGCTCCTCAGGAAGAAAACCGGAGCTATTCGCATTTCCTTTGGGATTATGAATGTCGATGGCCCGATGACATATATTGTAATCCCCCGAAATTATCAGATTCGGAATTTCTTTCTGCAGGTTTTGAGCATACGTATGAAAATCGGAAAGCCAGTCCATTTTGAAGGCTTGACGTTCGTCCCCACTAGAGCCAGAAGGCATATATACGCTCATGACCGAAAATTGCTCAAAATCCAAACGCAAAACGCGTCCCTCGAAGTCATATTTTTCGATACCACAGCCAATTTCTACATGCTTTGGGGTGATTTTAGAAAATATGGCCACACCGGAATAACCTTTCTTTTGCGCCGAATGCCAATGGATCGAATAACCCAACTGTTCAATTTCAGAGGTGTCTACCTGGTCAAATTCGGCCTTCAACTCCTGTATGCAAATGATATCGGCTTGTTGGTCGGCCAACCAAGATATGAAGCCTTTTTGGATTGCAGCACGTATGCCGTTCACATTGTAACTAATTATTTTAGTCATCGTTTAATAGACTTCAGTTTCAAAATAATGAATTATATGGGCTTTCAACAAGAGATCTTGCTCTTTTAGATTCAGGGAGGGAACCGGGTTGATTAGATTCCAATGGGGCCAACCGGCTTCATCCAAACCTTCTAATTCGTAAAATCCACTATAACTTAACACTTTGCAAGTGGCGATGTGCATGAGATCTTGTTTCTCCTCTTTGGTAAAGACCTTGTGGCCAATTCCCAATTCTTGAACACCAATTAAAAACAAGATAGATTCGAGATCGCTTGGACGCTTATTAAATTGTTTTTCAAAGAAATCGAGTACATTCTCCCAAGATGCTTGGACGACAGCAGGTTCAAAATCAATTAATTCCATCAAGGTTGTATTTAACTTTGAATTTCGCCGAGCCCAAAATGGCTTGTTGGCCTGAAGGATTATTCCCTATCAAAACTAAATCGCCCGTAATTGCCTCTTCAGAAAATGAGGTGATATTTACCCGACCTACTCCGTTGGAAATTCCTGCCGAATTTGGGCGAGTGGCTTCGTAGAAATTGTTTTTATTTTGATAATCTTGTATGTCCTTGATTAGATTTCCAATATTGTTGGAAGTGCCATCGCCAGGTATAAAGTAAGTTCCAATCCCTTTAAAATTTTTAATCTGCGTATACACCGTTTCGGAGTCATTTACGCTTGTTGCCTTTATTTCCAATATCGTTTCATCGCTAATCTTGGAAATTGTCGCTGTTATTTTAGTTGTTTGAATGTTGTATGCAGGGTTTTTATCGAATGACACGGAACCTGAAAAATAACCTGATTGCTTAGGGGCTTCACTAAACGAATTCTCTACGTTAATTAGAATCGCAAAAATGAATAATCCGATATATAAAAAGATGATCGGATTACGGAATAACGAAATCAAACCACCACTCATTGGGTTGGTTAAAACAGAACGCCAAAATTTAAATTTGCTAGCTCTCGACTTGCTCATTTGTATTTAAGGGTTGTTGATTTCGTAGATATTTACATGTAAAATTAACATAAACTATTCATTCCTACACAACATCCAAGTAAATCAATTATTTAAAGGTAAATAAGCTTCAGTTTGCCCGATTCCCAATCGTGTTTTGTAAATTTGAAAACACTTCACCTACTTAAGGGTTATTTTTGCATCATAACGCAAATCATATCGTATGAAATCTTTTTCCATCCCCAGCTTATTTAGCAGTTCATTGATTGGTTCGATCAAGGAAAAAAGACGATTACGTGACAAACTTAAAAAAGATTACAGCCCTGCACATTTTAATTTTGGTCCGGTTGAGATTTACTTGTCGCGCCATTTTGGCTTCTGTTATGGAGTAGAAAATGCCGTAGAAACGGCCTATAAAATTATTGACGAAAATCCCGGGAAGCGAATTTTCCTTCTGTCTGAAATGATCCACAATCCAGCCGTAAATGCAGATTTGTTAGATCGTGGTGTCGCATTTATTCAAGATACGAAGGGGGGACAAATCATTCCTTGGGATGACTTATTATCAACGGATATAGTCATCGTGCCTGCTTTTGGAACCACCTTGGAGATTCAAGCTAAATTGAGTTCGATTGGAATCGATACCTATGCATACGATACCACTTGTCCATTTGTAGAGAAAGTTTGGAATCGTGCCAATGCCATCGGTCAGAAGTCCTACTCTGTCATCGTTCATGGTAAACCTAGTCACGAAGAAACGAAAGCTACCTTTTCGCATTCGCAAGCGGTTACTCCTACCTTGGTCATTAAAGATCTCCAACAAGCGGAGCAGTTAGCTTATTACATCCGAAAAGAGAAGTCGGCCGAGGATTTTTACGATGAGTTTGAGGGACAATTTTCCAAAGGATTTAACCCGGAAACGGATTTGGAACGAATCGGGGTGGTCAATCAAACGACGATGTTGGCTACGGATACGCAGGAAATTGTCGACTATTTACGTGCTGAAATAATTAAATTTTACCAATTGAAGCCGGATCAGATTACCGATCATTTTGCCGATACGCGGGATACCCTTTGTTACGCAACGAACGATAATCAAAGTGCAACTTATGGATTACTGGAGGTTGAAGCCGATTTTGCGATTGTAGCGGGGGGGTATAATTCCTCCAATACTGCTCACTTGGTGGATTTGTGTGCGGAAAAATTGCCTACTTATTTTATTAAATCTGCGGATAAGCTGATTAGCCCAACGGAAATTTTACACTTCAATAACCGTAAAAAAGACGAAATACAAACGCTTAATTTTATACCTCAAAATCAGCCAGTCCGAATTCTCTTGACATGTGGTGCTTCGTGCCCGGATGCCGTGATGGAAGAAATTTTCCGAAAGCTTGTCTCCTTCTTTCCTGGTGCTAAAGACCCTGATGTAGTAGTCGAGGAATGGTTAAATTCCGTCAATCAATAGCTCGCCAAAATTTTGTTTACCGCGGGTAGGTAGCCCTCTCCAAATAAGTTTACGTGGACCATTAAGGGATACAAATTGTATAAGGGTATGCGTTCATGAAAACCCTTTTCAATCGGAAAGGTTCGGTGGTAAGCTTCATAAAATTCCGTAGGAAATCCTCCAAACATTGTCGTGAACGCTAATTCGGCTTCCCTTAATCCAAAATAAGAGCAGGGGTCGACTAACGTAATTTCACCTCGATCATTGACCATTGCATTTCCAGACCATAAATCTCCATGCAGTAGTGCTGAGTTTTCATTGGGGATCAAATTTGGAAGTTTTTCAAAAAGCACTTCGAATCGATTTTCCAACTCAGCTGAAATTCGGCGGTGATATACCGCTGCATCAACTTGTTTTTTGAGTCGCTTTTCAATGAAAAATTGGACACCATTGGTTTCCCAGGCATTATCCTGTTTCGCGGCCCCTAAAAAATTGGGGTAATCGAGGCCATGTCCTAAAGTGCCCGTATTTTGGTGTAACTGCGCCAGTTTATGACCAAAGTCCGACCAATAATTCGCAGATTTTTCGGCCGACTGGATGCATTCCATCATTAAATATTCTTTTTCATCTAACGTACCAACCCCCAATACACTCGGTACATCGATCGCCCCTGTGTTTTTAATGAGCTGTAGATTATTGGCCTCTGCCTCAAAAAGACCTAAATGTTCCCCTTGCGTCCATTTGATGAAATATTCTGAATGGCCCGATTTCACCCGAACGGCCAAATTAAAGTTGCCTCCATAAAAAAACTGAAGGTCATCAATCTGAGTTCCCGCACCAATATGTTGCGCTAAAATCGCCGAAATAAATTGATACTGTTCTTGAGATTGTTGGGACATACGGAAAATAGAAAGCGTAAATTTATGAAATAGGTCGGATTATCTAGCTTTTTTATACAAAGGAACCGTGCTGCAAGGTTCTCCAAAAAAGATGCTTCTGACAATTGGACGCAATCGATTCGTCAATGCAACATAAGCGTCTGTGGGCACAGCCTCTTTGGAACAGCCCTTCACCACAATTTTACCATCTATGTAAGGTGTTAAATCCAGATTTTGAATCATAGATTGAAAGAGTTGATTTTCCAATTCCGGGAGTGTTCCGAAATGTATGGTTGAGGCGATGGGGCTGAGTTGGGTACAGACCAACATATACGCCCAGGTCGGGATGATAGCATCTGTACTACATCCGATGGCGACATGCTTTCCAAGGTATTGTTGCCAATCATGGCTTTGGACAAAGGCCCTGAAATCTTTTTCGCGCAAAGCGAGACCCATGTAAAGCTGGGGGGCGATGTCAAAAAAGACGCGTTCGCCACTCGGACGAAGACTTTCTAAATCGATTTGAATTAGCCCGCTTTGTTGGACTTTGTTGATTATCTCCTCCATCGCTAGATCGATTTTATTTTGGGTTTCGTACCCATAAATTCTTTTAAATATTCAGGTTCAGCCTGTATAAGGGCTGCAAATTTTTTATTTCGGTAGGCCTGATAGGCATCTTGCCCCATATTCTTAGCATGTGGGAAAGGATGTTCATCGGAAAAGTGAATCATGGGGTTTAGGCAGGATTCTTGCCATTTTAAGGCACCATTACCGAAAGCAATGGTTGGTTGATCCAGGCTCTCAAAAGAATTTCCTTCCAAAACTACGGCAGCTGTTTCAATGATTTCTGAATGCGTTCGAGGATCGAATAGCGCGGTGTAAACCTCCATTCGTCGGGCATCCATCATGGGCATAAGTAAATTGTTGCCAGCCTCTTTATTCCAGGCATTTGCCATGATTTTTAAGGTATTCAGGCTAATCAAGGGTTTGTCCAAGCCAAAGCATAGCCCTTTCGCGGTGGCTAAACCTATTCGAAGTCCCGTGTAAGAACCCGGGCCAATCGAAATCGCGAGGGCGTCAAGTTCCTTAGGGGTAATTTTTGCCTCCTCGCAAGCAGCCTCAATTAATCGCGTTAAGCGCTTGCCATGGCCACCTTCTTCGAGTGTTTCATGCGTAGAGATGAGCTCTCCATCGCGATGAATTGCGACAGAACATAAAGGTGTGGAGGTTTCTATGCTCAGTATCAGGCTCATGGTTTTTCGCGTCGCGCTAAGATGGAGGCAAATTTAGTGGGTTTGCCTAATAATTCAACGGCCATCAGGATGGTGGGGTCTCTACGGACCGACCAGGCATTTAGTCCTTTTTGGAGGTAGTAATGCATAATCAATTCCTGTTCCAAGAGAGGTTTTAATTCCTGGGTATGTCGGCTAAATTCTCGGTCAATATTCGTCGTCCAACTAGCTGATTGGGTTAACATATTTTTATGAAAATCCGCATACTCGGATTGTTCTCGGGTAGATTCCAATAATTTTTTTACTTGGTTTTCAACCGGGTTTTCGTAGTTAAATTTCGATTTACCAAGCCAGTTTTTGAACAAGTCTACTAGGGGAGCATCCGCGGAGAATTGGTCTGCAGGCGCAATGCTCGGATGATTGGCATGGTATTCGCTAGCAAATAGGAAAAACATGTCTTGTTTTAACAAAGCTTGGGCAAAATTGGATAGGGCTTTTTTGTCGTTAATTTGGTCAGGGAGAATTCCTCCTCCATCCACGACTTTCCGTCCATTCTTGGTATAAAAGGTTTTGGCACTTGAATCTTGAAACGCTTTGGCTGAACCATCGGCATTTTTATGCTGGTAATCCAGCGCCTGAATACAACGACCACTCGGAATGTAATATTTCGCCGTGGTAATTTTCATTTTGGTTCGGTAAGGAAGGTCACGAGTTACTTGAACTAATCCTTTTCCGTAACTTTTCTGGCCAAGAATGACGGCTCTGTCGTAATCTTGTAGCACCCCTGCGACAATTTCAGCCGCCGATGCTGTGCGGTTATTGATCAGAACCACGATGGGCGTTTCCGTATCAATGGCTTGGTTGAGCGCCAAGTAACTTTTATTCCATTCCTCGACTTTTCCTCGGGTTTCTACGATTTTAGTTCCTTTGGGAAGGAATAGATTACAAATATCAATCGCTTGCGTAAGCAAGCCCCCAGGATTATTGCGAAGGTCCAAAATAAGTTCTTTCATACCTTGCCTCTTTAATTCTATCAGCGAATTCTTTACTTCCTTATTGGCAGAGGCATTGAAATCTTCTAATAGAATATAGCCAATTCCAGGTTGAATCATCGCCGTATTTACCACGTTTTTTATTTGTACGGTCTCGCGCTTGATCTTGAAAATCTGCGTATTGGATTTGCCGATTTGAAGTACTTCAACATTGACGAACGTCCCAGCAGCACCCTTCATTAATACGGCCGGTTCAGTTTCTGGGGTGTCCTGAAGTCGGGTACCATTAATCGCTATAATCTGATCGCCAACACCTAAACCAGCCCGGTGGGCGGGGCTATTTTCCTCAATAAATGTAATTCGATGGCTTTTCTCAATTTCCGATAGAATGATACCGATGCCTTGGTATTTACCGGTTGTCATTTGAAGGAAATCGTCGATTTCGTCTTCTGGGTAATAAACTGTGTAGGGGTCAAAGCTTTTTAAAAGCGCTTCGATGGAGGTTTCAGTCGCTTTTTTGGGGTCTATCTCATCCACGTAAAACGTATTCAACTCCTTAAAGACAGTGGCGTAGATATCCAAACTTTTGGCAATCTCAAAGAAGCGGTCTCCCGGTTTCGTAAAACCAAGAAGTAGGCACGAAACTAGTAAAAATGCGAGAATTTTACGATTGTTTATTCGCATGGTGAAGGCGTTGTGAGGTCTTTTAAGATGCCAATCATTCGTTTTTCGATTTTAGCGTAGGG
Organism: Aquirufa sp.; assembly: GCA_046073805.1. Classification (GTDB taxonomy): domain Bacteria; phylum Bacteroidota; class Bacteroidia; order Cytophagales; family Spirosomataceae; genus Aquirufa. Next base: position 553 of record JBJTMZ010000288.1, on the reverse strand, counting down.
CTCAATGACAGATCCAATATAGACAAAACCAATGTAATCTGGCAATGCCTCAAATGATGGGCCCATAAAATGCGGTTTGTTTAAACGATAAGCTTCTCGAATTCGACGTTTCAGCAAATTACGATCCACTGCTTTCTTAAATTTTCGCTTAGGAACCGAAATGACAATTTGGGGTGCAGGGAGTTTTGCGTTAGAATTGGATAGGTACAAAACTCGAAAAGGATAGACAAACCGTTGTGAAACGCTTGTGCTATCCTTTTGGAATAACGAATCGATTAGCTTGACTTGGGTTAATCGTTCGGATTTAGGAAAACTGAAATTCATGGCATGATTACTTATGGAATAAGTAAATGGCCTAAATCAGCTAAAACTAAATTATGGCTTATTTACCTCTTTTCTCGTCAGAAACAGTCAACTTATGGCGACCTTTCGCGCGACGTGCTGTTAACACACGACGACCGTTTGCAGTAGACATACGCTCACGGAATCCGTGCTTGTTCTTTCTTTTACGTACTGAGGGTTGGAATGTTCTTTTCATTGCTTTATTAATTAA
>JBJTMZ010000287.1:0-4615 GCA_046073805.1 Aquirufa sp. | reverse complement strand
GCAGAATGCGGGCCTGGCAACGGGTATAGCATCCAAAATGGGCATGATGGCGACGATGGGTTTGGTGCCGGGAATCTTTGGTTCGATGCAGAATATAACGGCTTCCATTTTAGCTAATTGGTGGGGTAGAAAGGATAAAATTTAATTGTATATTTGGCGCATGGATTTTTCGGTAGATAAGTTTCTAGAAATATTTAGCAAAGTAGGGAGTCGGTATTTTCTTTTGGCTGGTATCACGTTTGTAATCAGTTATGTGATACTTAAACCTCGTATTGCTAAACAAAAAATTCAAGCCTCTTTCCCAGCGTCCAAGGACTATTGGCGGGAAGTTATCTATTCCTTTTCGAGTATGGTGATTTTTGCGGTCATCGTGACGGCGATCGTATTTAATCCCGCCGTTCGGCCGTACACGACCATTTATCGTGAAATCCCTGAATTTGGGATGGCCTATTACTTGTTGGCTTTCCCGGTCATGTTTGTCGTTCATGATACTTATTTTTATTGGATTCATCGCATCATGCATCATCCGTCCCTGTTCAAATGGTTTCATTTGGTGCATCATAAATCGACGAACCCATCACCTTGGGCGGCTTATGCCTTCCATCCTTTGGAAGCCATTTTGGAAAACGGGATTATCCTGATTTTTTACTTCAGCATTCCCATGCATGTGACTCATGTGCCTATTTTCTTCTTGTTTTCAATCATTTACAATATCTATGGGCACCTGGGTTGGGAACTTTATCCAAAAGGATTCAGTCGGACCGCCATCGGTCGTTGGGTAAATACCTCGGTCGCGCACAACCAGCACCACAAATATTTCAAGGGAAACTATGGCCTATACCTGCTCTTCTGGGACCGTGTCATGGGGACTTTGCGCGAGGATTATGATCAAGCTTTTGATTCTGTAAAGGCTAAATAATACGCATCTGCTGCGTTTAGGCATTTTCACGTTGATTAGAAAATGCTATAAATTGATGAAATAGTACTATTCTGTATTTATAGGTAGTGATAGATTTGCCCTTGCAAACGCAATAAATCTGTTAACCTATAAACTACAATCGTATGTCAAGCGCAAGACCAACATTTAAGTCGCATTACGACAATTTCATTGGGGGCAAATTCGTCCCACCTGTTAAAGGAGAATATTTTGAAAATTACAGCCCGGTAGATGGCAAGTTGATCGCCAAGGCCGCACGTTCAGGAGCTGCCGATATCGAGTTAGCATTGGATGCTGCTCACAAGGCATTTGAAACTTGGGGAAAATCGTCGGTGAATCACCGTTCTTCCATCCTCTTGAAAATCGCGGATACCATTGAGGCAAATTTACACTATTTGGCCACGGTAGAAACCTTGGATAACGGTAAGCCGATTCGTGAAACGGTGAACGTGGACCTTCCTTTGGTCATCGACCACTTCCGTTATTTCGCAGGATGCTTACGCGCCGAGGAAGGTACTATTTCCGAGCACGATGAGAACACCGTAAGTATCTGTTTACATGAACCTATCGGTGTTGTAGGCCAAATCATCCCTTGGAACTTCCCATTGTTGATGGCAACATGGAAAATTGCACCCGCTTTGGCTGCAGGATGTTGTACCGTGGTGAAGCCAGCTGAGCAAACTCCGACCTCGATCATGTGTCTGTTGGAATTGATCAAAGACATCGTTCCTCCAGGCGTATTGAACGTCGTAACGGGTTTTGGACCCGAGGCAGGTAAGCCCTTGGCACAATCCCCTCGCATCTCGAAAGTATCATTCACGGGTGAAACGACTACCGGTCGTTTGATCATGCAATATGCCTCTGAAAACTTAATTCCGGTAACCATGGAATTAGGTGGTAAATCGCCGAATATCTTCTTCCCATCGGTAGCTGATGCGGATGATGATTTCTTCGACAAAGCCGTTGAAGGAGCTGTTTTATTCGCCGTGAACCAAGGTGAGGTTTGTACATGTCCATCACGTATTTTGGTACATGAAAGCATCTATGATAAGTTCATGAGCCGTGTGATCGAACGTACCAAAGCGATTAAGATGGGGGATCCGTTGGACCCAACAACCATGATGGGTGCGCAAGCGTCCAACGATCAATACGAGAAGATTCAGTCCTACTTGAAATTGGGCGTTGAAGAAGGTGCTGAAGTATTATGCGGTGGTGACGTTCAAAAATTACCAGGTGATTTAGCGAATGGATATTACATCCAGCCGACGCTATTCAAGGGTCATAACAAGATGCGTATTTTCCAAGAGGAGATCTTCGGACCTGTTGTTTGTGTGACAACATTTAAGACAACCGAAGAGGCCATCGCCATCGCGAATGACACGCTTTACGGTTTAGGTGCGGGTGTTTGGACACGTGATGCACACGAATTGTATCAGGTGCCACGTGCGATCGAGGCGGGTCGTGTTTGGGTGAACTGCTACCATGCCTATCCTGCACACGCACCATTTGGTGGATACAAAAAATCAGGTTTCGGACGTGAGACACATAAGATGATGTTAGGTCACTACCGTCAAACCAAGAACATGTTAGTTTCTTACGATAAGAAGAAATTAGGATTCTTTTAAATTTGATTTCTGATTAGATTTGTCGCAGGGTGATTTTTGCCCTGCGACTTTTATTTATAGCCCTATGACTCCACGTGTACTTATTTCAGATGAAGCCCAAAAAGTGGTTGCTCAGCTAAAAGACCGTTTTGGCCCCTTGATGTTTCACCAAAGTGGGGGATGTTGTGATGGCTCCCAACCCATGTGTTTTGAGCAAGGGGATTTTAAATTAGGCCAATCGGATGTTTGTTTAGGGGAGATTGCCGACTGTGAGTTTTGGATGAGTAAGGACCAACAAGAATATTGGCAATATACCCAACTGACCATTGATATCGTGCCGGGCCGCGGGTCGTCCTTCTCGCTGGAAATCCCCATGGGCCTTCGATTTATCACCAAGTCTCGGTTATTCACCGATGAAGAGCGGATGGATTTAGTACCCCTTCGCTACTTGGATTGATTCAACTGCTGGTACTGTTTGGGCGTGATGCCCTCGTGCATTTTAAATGCCCGGATGAAATAATTCGCGTCCTCAAAACCGGATTCATAGCACACATTTTTAATGTACATGTTTTGGTCTTTTAAGAGGGCTTTGGCCAACTTAATTCGTTCCATGATGATTAACTCAATCGGGCTAATGCCTAACTCGCGTTTGATCATTCGGTACATGGATGCGGGACTCAAACCGCATTGTTTCGCAATCTGTTTTAAGTTGATTTTCTGGGTAATGTTTTGTCGGATGATCAACAAAATATTATTCAAGATGGGATTCGGGGTAAGCTCCCCGCCGCGTTCAATCGAAGTAACCGATTGCGTCTGGATGATGTGAATGAGTAATTCCTGAATCGCTAAATCGGCTAAGACATCCTTGGTGATGGAGGTGCTTTGGCAGACCTGAATCAACTTATTGATGGTGACAGCTAAATCTTGATTGTTGTAAAAGAAATAATTCCGATCGTCCAATTGCCAGAAATTGGACAGCCCTTCTTTCGGATAGCGTTCATTTAAAAAATCGAGCGTGTCTACGATCTTTTTATTATCGATTGCTAGGGCTAAACATTGGGTAGGATTATGTAATTCTGCCTCTGGGAAATCGATTTTCATTTCCACGTTCGCGGGGATGATGACCGATTCGCCGGGTAGGTAATCGAATGCTGGATCATCAAAAAGATGCATGACTTTTTTGCCGCGCAACATGCTGGTCACCACGAGGTCATTAAAGGCCAAGGGCACCAAGGCAGATTGCTGGTAGGTCTCAAATAGGTTGAGTTCGCAATGGTCTAAATTATAGATGGTACGATTTTCAACGAGGGTTTTGAGCGATTTTTCGTGCGTTAAAGCCGGAGCTTCAAGAGCTACTTTTTGCGCTTTTAACATACTTTTTTGATTAACAGGTTGAACGCAAGGTAGTTAAAATATGAAATAATCAATAGGATAGGGCACAAAAAAAACGGCCCATGGAGCCGTTTTTAATTCAACCTACATGTACTTATTGCTGCATTTGCTGCATATCTGCGCCACTGTTATTGTTACGCTTCATTTGACTCATATCAAACTTCCCGAAACGGATCGATAGCGTTAAGCGAACCTGTTGTGGGTTCGAAATACGATAGCTTGTTTGCGTAAAACCTTCCCCAAATGAAACGCGTGTGTTACCACGTGTTTTCATAATGTCATTAAACGCAAGTGTCAATGAGGCCATGTCATTTTTCAAGAAGGTTTTCTTGATCGCGATATCGATACCGTAATAGGGTTCCACATATCCCTGCGATGAACTCTGCGCCTGCATACCCGGAGGGCCCATCTGTCCTTGGCCTTGGCTGACTGGCATATTGGTTTTGCCTTGGTAATCTCCTGATAGTTGAATCACCCATTTCTTCGGCAACATGAAATTGTTGTTCACCTTTCCAAAAGCCGTCCACATGCCATCTGCCACCGCACCCGAGCTTTCGATGTTGCTCACGTTGATTTTGGAATTGTACACGTTGAAGTTGGCCGTGAAATCCCACCAATTTTGGAACTTGTTGGTATAGGTAAATTCCGCTCCGTAGTTGATGCTTGAGTTCGCATTCACGAA
>JBJTMZ010000286.1:0-4462 GCA_046073805.1 Aquirufa sp. | reverse complement strand
CCTTTGCTACCGATGATGGGAATGAGATCTTTTGATTTTAATCCCATCTCACGCATTTTCTGAACTAAGACTTGCGTAGGATCTAAATTGGGAATTGGATGATTTCGATCATCGTAATCTTTGATTAAAACAATCAATAGTTCCAGCTCATCACGAATCGGACCTGGTTCCTCCACGTGAAAAATGTCCATCATCCGTTTGACAGCAGCTTGGTAATCTTCTACCGACTTTAGTACTTTCCAAGTCATATTGACAACATTTATAAAATTCTTACATCAAATGCAATCATGCTGGCATCAATTTGATCGTATTCTTTGTGGGATCCAAACCAAATGACATAACAAGCCTGCTGCTGAAAATTGATGGAAACGATTAACCGGTAAGCATTCCCTTTTACATTAAAAACGACCCGCTGATTGGAAATAATACTCGCATTGCGATAAACTCGTTTAAGTTCATTGAAATTTGCAAACCCATACTTTGAAAATTCATGATACCAAACTAGCAAAGCATCAGATGCTGACGGATAAATTTTTGCGTAATAAAGTATCGTCCGCCTGATTAAAATTTTCATCCCAAAATTAATTAATAGTTTGCATTTTGCAAACTAAATTATTGTTTTGGGAAAGATAGTAGCTAAGGGATAAATCGAGTGTTCATGACCTGATAATTCAGAAATATTATCAAGTCATGCATTTAATGGAAACGCAATGCATCATCTTTTGAACTTGAAAATGCCATGGATTCATCGATTCCCTTCACCTGATTGGCGATAAATTCAATTCCTTGATATAGGTGATTGACATAAGCGGGATCCGAGTAATGTTCTTTGGAATGACCTAGCGTGGTAACCCAAACATGACCTCCCTGAAATTGTTGTGTCCAAACTGCTGGAAAATAAGAGCCATAGACACCCGCATGCTTTGTGATAAGATCTTGTTGGCTTTTATCCAAACTACTCAACTCATGCATCATCAAGGTCTTTAACCCCGGATATAATTCCTTACCAAAATAACACTCATCCTCCCGCGTCCATTTGGTGGGAACTCCTTTCATTGAAGGGTGAGAGGGATCGATGGTCATCACATTAAAGGCTTGGTATTTGGCATGCCAGGAAAAACTTTCGCCCACCATCATTTTGAACCATGTCCAATTCCGCTCCGTTCCTGTGACCGAATGTACGCCAACAAAGCCTCCTCCAGATTCGATGTACCGACGAAAGGCTAAACGCTGGGCATCCGTATCAAAGACATCATTGTTTGTACTCGTAAAGATTACTAGCCGATATTGCTTCAAGTTCTCCGGACTAAAAACGGCCGGATTATCCGAAACCTCAACCAAGAACTGATGTTCTTTGGCTAATTTCTGAATACAGGCGACGGCCGAGGGAATATTATCGTGCACATAACCTGGCCCGTTTTTGGTGTAGACCAAAACCTTTGAATTGGGAAATTTCGACTTTTGCGCCTCCGCGACAAATAGACCCAAAACCAAAAATACAATGAGTAGTCTTTTCATGTTAAGGATTTACACCGTATTGATCTATCAAATAAACAATCGCCGCGATATTCACGGCGCCCAACAATAATTCGCGCTTATTCACATTTTCAAACACATCCGTCTTCGCATGGTGCAAATCAAAATAGCGTTGGCTATCTGGAACTAAACCCGCAATCACCGTAGCTGGATTTACAGGAGCTAAGGGACCAATATCCGTTCCGCCTCCGCCTTGTGTAACCTCGGTACCATAGGGTTTTAATAGGGTAGTCCAGGACTGAAATTTAGTATAGGCTTCTTTGCTTGCTGTGATTCCAATCGAGCGCGGCGTAAATCCACCCTCATCGCTCTCAAGTGCAAAAATGTGATTTTCATTCTTTAGTTTGGCCTGGTTGGCATATTCATTACCACCTCGCACACCATTTTCCTCATTGGCAAATAAGACAAAACGAATCGTACGTTTGGGTTTATAATTCATCGCTTTCAAAACACGTAAAACTTCCATCGTGTGTACGATACCTGCACCATCGTCGTGAGCCCCTTCATTGACGTCCCATGAATCTAAGTGTCCTCCAATGGCGATATATTGATCCGGAAACTCCGATCCCTTTAATTCTGCTATGACATTATTCTCATCCGCATCTGGCAAGAAGAAACCATAGGTCTGCATTTGTGCTCGGACACGGCCTTTTTTGGCAAGCTCATAGAGCATTTTGGCATCATTCGGCCCCAATGCCACCGCTGGAATTTTCGGATACGCTTCATCGTAGACCATCGAACCGGTATGTGGCTCATTGTCGGGCGCCGTACTCAAGGAGTGAATCATGATGCCGATGGCGCCGTATTTCGCTGCCCGACTAGCCCCTGCGCGGCGATAGATACCACTTTCACCATAGGCACGGAAGGTTTGGATTTTAGTGGGGTCAAAAGCACTGTGAAAATACACGATTTTACCTTTCGCCTCCGCTTGGCGCTTCTCGAGTTCTTCCATGCTGGAAACGGCAAGAATCTCAGCTTCTAATAGTCCGTTGGATCCCATGGAATTCCCTAAAGCCATCGCTGCTAATGGTTGCATGCGTGCCTCGCCGTTTACACCCACGATCGCTGCAAAATCATTGCCACCACGTTTCCAGTTGGGCGTCTTACATGGCTGCAGAAATACTTTATCGGCCCCCAAGGCTTCCAAACTCTTTTTACCCCAAATAACCGCATTCTGTTGTTGGGGAGACCCGGCCAATCGTCCACCAATCTTTTTGGTGAGTTCGTAAAGGAGATCATAGGCCTTACCATTACGCATGATATCATCAGACATCTTTTTAATAAAAAGGCTATCGGCCTGAAGCTGCGCAGAACTAAACAAGGAGATAAAAAGAAGGGGAAATACGAGTAAAAGACGTTTCATGTGTTTGTGGAAAGTGTCGAAATTTAAATATAGGAGAAATTCCATCGGATTAAAAATTTATCATGGAAGCAAATAGTCAGGATACAAAAACAGATGAGCAACATTAATTATCCATTCAAATAGATTTATGGACGTTATTTACAGAATTTTGATGTCTATTCATTTATCAGTATTACTGACTATTCATTCAGTTTAATCGTGAAATATTGAGTATCATTGGAAAAGTAAATCGAATCCCATTTAACAGCATGAAAAAATTAATTTTCCTAATCATCCTAATATGCGGCACATTTACCGCCAAATCCCAAAAAATCTACTCCGTTGACTACGCTAGTCAAGCCGATATCAAGGTTTTTGTGGTCGATTATGAAAGCCAAGCCGATTTAAAAGTATACAAAGTCCCATACCCAAGCCAAGCCGGTGCGAATAACGGGAAATGGTTTTTTACGGAATATGCCTCGCAGGCAAAAAAGAAAATATTTTTTGTGCAATATGCGAGTCAGGCCGACTTGAAAATCTATTTTGTCGGTTATGACAGCCAGGCGGGGTGGCGAAATGCATCGAAGCAGTATTTGTTATATTGATAAACAGAAAGAATATTTAAACATTCCCGGAAGTATTGGGGTTAAAACAGACATGGAAAAACTTCCCAAAATCTCAATCCATACATTCGAAAGTAGTTTAATCGAATTAGAAAATGATTGTTGGCATCGATTAGTCACCGGAGCTCAAAAAAGCAGACACCCCTTTCATACGCCCAGTGTGGCAAGTTTCTCCCAAGAGGGCATCAGTTTGCGAACGGTCGTATTACGAAAAGCGTTACCGCAAACGCACGAATTACGATTTCATACCGATATACGAAGTCCCAAATGGGAGGAGTTAAGCCTAAATCCAACGATTAGTGCTTTGTTTTATGATGAAACAGAACGCATCCAACTGAGAATTAAGGGAGACGCCGTTTTACATGTCAACAATGAAATTACCGCGCAGGCTTGGGAAAAAACGACTTTATCCAGTCGGCGATGCTATTTAACCGAATATAACCCATCGAGTTTTGCTGATCAGCCTACGAGTGGCCTTTCTGAGGCGCTTGAGCAAGAAAATTTCAGCATACAAGAAAGTGAATCAGGATATCAAAATTTCGGAATTGTATCCATACAAGTCCAATCCATCGATTGGTTGTGGCTGAATCATGCGGGGCATCGTAGGGCTTTCTTTGATTATGAAACGGGGGAATTTCAGTGGATGATACCTTAAAAAGACAATGAAAATAAGACAAAAAAAGTTCCAGAAATTCTGGAACTTTAGAGTGATTCCGCTGGGGCGTTTCAATTTATACTAACATACACATAGACAAGAATTTACAACATTATTTAGTTCCCTTGACTCAAAGTCGAGCCACAAATTTAAACAAATTTTTGCTGGTATAAATTTTATTTCTGACATTTGTGTCAAACATAAATGTCAGCATGAATACTCCTGAAGAGGAAATCTTGGTATCAGCATTTCAAGTCTTTGTAGAAAAAGGATTTGAGAATGCTACCATGCAAGAAATTGCGGAAA
>JBJTMZ010000285.1:0-2630 GCA_046073805.1 Aquirufa sp. | reverse complement strand
TTACATTCCCTCGCTTACTATACCATTTTCGAAAATGAAAATGCTGAATTAGCGGCGTTTTTTGCCGTACATTTTACCCCATTTTATTTTCTGACACTTCCTTTTCTTCATTTATACATCATAAGTCATCGAAAAGAATTTAAATTTCGTGCTCGATACTTCTTATTTCTTATCCCATTTTTTGTCGCATTAACGAATATATCTCCCTTCTTTCTCATTCCTTTTTCGGAAAAAATAGTCTTAGCGAAAGCCTTCTTGAACGATGCCGAGGTATTAAATAGGGTTCCTTTTCTATTCTCAACCTATTACCAGCAATCCTTGGTGAGACCCTTATTCAATTTGGTATTTATTCTATTCACAATTATTACCTATTACCGGGAGCGTCAAACCCTTGAATTTCAAAAAGCAAAATTCAATGAACAAAACTTTGTGCTTTTCGTTTTAATCATTTCCTGTTCCTTAAACGGACTCTCCTTTATTTTTCTTTTAAATAAATTGTTAATTGCCAGCATTGGAGTAAATTTTTTCCAAACCGTTTCATACAACGCCGTAAATACCCTATTCAGTTATTTGTCGGCAGGTCAGAATTTGTTGCTCTTGTTCTTTCCACAAATTATGTTCCGGGAACAAATTATTAGCGAAAAAATACCTGTAAAAAATAGAGAAAATGAATCCCAGGATGATTCCATAATCCCATACGAGCGTTTGCTTGAAATTGATCAAATCATTAAACAATACATCACTAACCATCCCTACCTTATAAAAGGATTTACTGTCACAAAAATTACTTTAGACACGGGAATTCCTGCACACCAGATCTCCCTTTATTACAAAGACTTCCTGAATACCAATTTTAATGACTGGAAAAATAAATTAAGAATCGAATATGCCGTCGCCGAAATCAAATCCGGAAACTGGTCGAACTACACCGTTGAAAAAATAACTAATAAATCTGGATTTTCATCCCGTTCGAATTTCAATAAAGCTTTTATCGCTTGCATGAATCAAACGCCATCAGAATACCTGAAAGAATTAAATGCCTAACTTATTTACTTGTTGCTTTTTCAAAGACTCGTAAATAATTTTCACTACCAATTTTCATCATTTCGCTTTCACTGAAACCCGATTTAAGCATCGTTTCGATGACCTCGAAATAGAAGCCCTTCGACTGATTTTCCCAAATACCATTCGAGACTTCGCCCATTCGCGGTGGTTTTGCATTCGCACCCGTCGCTGTCGCCAATTTGGAATCTGTCCCCAAGCAGACATGATCGATCCCTACCACATCAACCATGTGGCGAATATTTTCAACATAGCTTTTCGGAGAATCCGTCAAATGTTTCCAAACCCCGATAACACCCCCGGCCTGCGCAACCTTTTGTGCCTGCTCTTTTCGAATTAATCGAGGTTTCATCATTTGAGCCAAATTAGCATTATTCCCCAATTGTGTATTCAATCCCGTATGTGAAATCAAAATAGGTCGGGTACTAATCTCCAGCGCATGATCAATCGCCTGGTCACTTCCATGCGTCATATCAATCAAAATTCCCAACCTATTACTTTCTCGAATAACCTCTTTTCCGAAGGTCGATAAGCCTTGAAAGACCGCTGGGTTCGTGTAGACATCTCCCAAAGACGGACTCGCATCATTGTCATGCAATAAGCCCAAGTGCCGCAAGCCCCTTTGATAAGCCAAAGCTAAACGCTCGAGCCTACCTTCCAGAAAATGGGCTCCTTCAACCGATTGGATGACGACTTGCCGATTATTTTTCCGGGCCAACTGGATGTCGGCCAAAGACAATGCCCGAGAAATTTGATTGACTTGAAGCAATTGATCAATCTCTTGCATGCTCGTGTTAAATCGATCGTATGCCTCGCCTGGATTTTTCAACAAAGGCCTATCCACACTGAAAGTTAAACAAATCGTCCCCAATCCGGAACGCTTCAATTCGCCAGCCAAGTCATAACTCTGTCCCACAAACTCCGAAGCCAAAAATGGTACATCCACGTGGTTGTGCGTATCTATTCCGAATGTTTTCGTCACCAAACAATCGATTTCACTCGAATCAATCGCACGTGAAAAATTAAACGGTTGGCTCCACATAGCGGCTCCCAACAAACTCGTTTGGGCAATAAACTGACGACGTTTCATAATTGAACTATTTTAGGCAAAATGATTAACAAGACTTTCCCATTCCACTTCCAAAGTTACATCCGGTCGGACCTTTTTCGCACGGGCATACCAATAGTCCGAATTCCAAATATCCCCTTCCTTGCGATGTAAATAGGCATGCACCCACGCCGCATCCTGGCCTCCTAATTGGTCGACCAGATCATGCGCCCTCTGCCAATCTCCCTTCGCATCAAACCAAAGACTTTTTAGGATAGGTGAAAGATGAGCCGGAGTGGTGTCGGCCAACAAAGAATCCATAAATAATTGCTTGCTATCCATCGTTTTAACGTAAGATTTTTTCGAGAGGTTTTCCTTGGGCTAATTCGTCGACCAGCTTATCCAAATAGCGCACATTTTTAGTCAATGGATCTTCTATTTCTTCAATCCGATAGCCACAAATAAGCCCTTTGATTAAAGGCGCATTCGGATGCAGTGAGGCCCGCTCAAAAAACGTACT
>JBJTMZ010000284.1:0-14576 GCA_046073805.1 Aquirufa sp. | reverse complement strand
CAAAAAAGCTAGGGTGATGGGTGACATGGGATTAGACGTTAGTCATTAGACGCTGGACTTGGGTCATCGGACTTTGGAATGACTGGCTTTTTAAAACTTGGCTTAAATGCAGGCTTGGGTTTAGTCGTTGGACTTTGGTCATTGGTCATTGGACCTTGAACTTCGGACTTCGGACTCTCCTCTTCGGACTGCGGACTTGCAACTGCTTTTGGCTTAAAACCTGGCTTAAACGCGGGCTTGGGTTTAGTCGTTGCATCTTCGCCTTCGGACTTCGGACTATCCTCTTCTGACTGTGAACTAGCAACTGCTTTTGGCTTAAAACCCGGCTTAAACGCAGGTTTAGGTTTAGTCGTTGGACTTTGGTCATTAGACATTGGACTTTCGCCTTCGGACTGCGGACTCTCCTCTTCGGACTTCGGACTAGTAAATGCTTTTGGCTTAAACCCGGGCTTAAATGCAGGCTTGGGTTTAGTCGTTAGACTTTGGTCATTAGACACTGGACTTTCGACTTCGGACTTCGGACTAACACCCGCTTTCGCCTCCGCCTTCTCCGCCACAAACTGCTCATACAACTTCCGCTTTTCATCCGCTTGCTCGGGGGTCAAATTCGCAAATGAAAAATTATGCTCTTTAACCTCAAATACGGAAAAATCATATTCTGAGGTCATGGTCAAACATTCCGTCGGACAAACCGTCGTACACAAGCCACAAAAACAGCATTTCGACATATCAATGTCAAATTTAGCCGCATACAAACGTATCGGCGAACCGTCGGAGGCATGTCCCACCAAACCCGTCGCTTTAATGGGTTCTATATCAATGCAATCCACCGGACACACCTTCACACATTTATCACAAACAATGCAATCGTCCATCTCATTGTGCAACTGATAACGCCCATTAACCGGTGTTGGAATCTCCACATTCGGATATTCCAAGGTCACGATACCCTCCGAATTCTGAAAATAAGCTGGATCTTGTATTTGATGCACCGAGCGTTGCTTTCTCGCATTCCAAGCATGCTTCCAAGTCAACGACATCCCCTTACGGGTGCTTTGTACCACCTCGAAAATCTCCTTAAAATAGGTTCCAATCGCAGACATCTTAAAAATAAATTGCTGGGAATGAAGAGGGATCAGACTCCCGCATCATTTCATAAACCGTATCGACAACATTCTCTACGTTTGGCTTGGAGAAATAATCCCCATCCGAACTATAAGCTGGTCGGTGAGGCCTTGCCGCCAAACACCTGGCTGGGCTATCCAACCACGCAAAAGCTCCCTGCTTATCCAACACCTCCTGCATCATGTACGCCGAGGCACCTCCCGGCATATCCTCATCCGCAAACAAGACACGATGCGTCTTTTGAATCGAGGTCAAAATATGATGATAGCGATCAAAGGGCAACAAGGTCTGCACATCAATTACCTCCACCGAAATACCCATCTCAGACAATGCCTCCGCCGCTTCCATAACGATCCGACACATCGAACCATAGGTAACCACCGTTAAGTCATTCCCTTCACGTAAGATTTCAGGCACACCCATTGGCACAACCAACTCCTCTAAATTAGATGGCATTGGCTCCTTCAAGCGATATCCATTTAAACATTCCACGACAAGCCCTGGATCATCCCCAGCCAATAGGGTTCGGTACATACCTGCAGCCTGCGTCATGTTTCTTGGTACGCAAAAATGTACCCCGCGTAAACCGTTCAATAACACCGCCATCGGACTTCCCGAATGCCAAATCCCCTCCAATCGATGCCCACGCGTACGCAAAATCATCGGCGCCTTTTGCCCTCCAGCGGTTCGATAGTGCAAACATGCCCAGTCGTCCGACAATACCGCAAATGGGTAAAATATATAATCCAAATATTGTATCTCCACAATCGGACGCAATCCACGCATGGAAGCCCCCAATCCCTGACCCACAATACTAATTTCTCGTATTCCCGTATCCGTCACTTTCAAAGGACCAAACTTCTCCTGCAAGCCTGCTAACGTTTGATTCACATCCCCGATTTGACCGACATCCTCCCCCAGTATAAATACACGAGGATCCTCCAAAAACTTCGAAAAACTCTTATTCAAAATCTCTCGACCATCCACCATCACAGGCTCCTTGTCATACACCGCCTTCACCTCCTGAATCAACAAGGGACTATCCTTCGATTCGCTCATCTGGTGTGAACTAAACCGGCGGTGATTCCGCGCCTCTAATTCAGCTAACCACTTTCTGAGCAACTTCACTGCCGGTCCCTGAAAAAAGCGGAAGGCCCGCAAAGCCTTACGACCCGCCCGCACCAAATCACTAAATATCGGATAAGGCAATTCATTTAATTCCGCCAAAATAGGCTCCAACAAGCCCGGCTCATTCGTCGAATCATACAGATTCTTCGCTATGCGTAAAAAGGCCTTCTTATCTACATCAATTGCAGCCATATAAGCCGCAAATGCTTCCTTTTGATACTTCCTCGCTAAGGCCGTCGACTCCAAATCAATGGCCCTTATCTCCTCCTCGGTCGCAAAACCTTGTGAAACAATCCAGGCTGCAAAATGCAAATTACAATCGGCATCCTGCTCGAATTGAAGGCGGTCTGCCGACTTATATCTTTCGTGTGAACCAGACGCCGAGTGACCCTGTGGCTGGGTGCATTCAATAACATGGACCAAACATGGCACCATTTCTTCACGTGCCAAACGAGCAGCCCGCTGATAGGCTTCAATCAGGCCAGGATAATCCCAAGCCTTTACCTGAATAATTTCTAAACCCTTTTCGGTTTCCGTCCGCTGATAACCAGACAATGCCTTTGAAATAGACGATTTGGTCGTTTGATATTCAATCGGAACCGAAATACCATAGCCATCATCCCACACCGAGAAAACAATCGGAACCTGCAGAACCCCCGCAGCATTAATACATTCCAAATACATCCCCTCCGAAGTCGATGCATCCCCGATTGTCGTAAAACAAACCTCTTGACCACCCTTCGAAAACAAGGCACTATGTGCTTCCAAATCAGCACGCTCACGATATAATTTGGACGCATAAGCAATTCCCAAAGCACGTGGTGCCTGAGCTGCCGTGGAAGATATTCCTGCAACTGAATTGTAGCGTGTAGTTTGGTCAATCCACTCGCCTTTATCATCCAACCAGCGTGTGGCGTGGTGATTATTCATCTGCCGACCGCCTGAATGGGGATCGAATTGAATATCGGGATGACCGTATAATTGTGCGAAATATTGGGGCCAGGTTAAATCACCAATCGCCACCCCAATCGTCTGATCGCGGTAGTAACCTGAGACATAATCCCCAGGCTGCATGGACCGCGCTAAGGCCAATTGGCATAGCTCTTTCCCATCGCCGTAAATTCCAAATTTAGCCCGTCCTGAAAAGACTTCCTTTCGAACCAACATACTACAAGCCCGACTGATTGAAGCGAGCCGGTAGTCATCTAATACCCTTTCAGGATCAAATGAAATAGCAGGATTAGAAAAGGAATAATGATTCAACGAAGTCAACGGTATCCTGTTAAATTTAACATGTAAAAATACAACAAAATAATCGGCGACCAAATAAGTCCCAAGCCAATTATTTCAGAAAAACTCGAACATTTCTTTTGCCGAATCTTTACATTGTTTTAGATTTGCCCACTCAGTAAACCAAAATAAATATAACCATGAAGAAATTTTTAGGCGTGTTAGCGCTAATCATTGGATTCGCATTTCAATCAAACGCACAAGGTGCCATCAAATTCAAGTCGGAAAAACATGATTTTGGTAAAATTGTTGAAGGAACACAAGCTACCTACAGCTTCGAATTCACGAATACAGGTAAAACTCCCGTAGTTATCTCAAACGTTCAACCTTCTTGTGGTTGCACAACCCCAGATTGGACTCGTGAGCCTATTATGCCAGGAAAAACAGGTAAAGTAACTGCGTCTTACAACTCAACAGGTCGCCCAGGAAACTTTAATAAGTCCATCACAGTGGTAAACAATGGAGAAGTTCAACAAATTCAATTGTTTATTTCAGGTACGGTTGAGCCTAAAAAATAAGCTCAATTTCACCTCAACAAAAAGGGACGCTTCGATGAGCGTCCCTTTTTTATTTAGTCGTGATTCAACAGCGCCTTACCCCGCAATCCATTTATCCAGGAGGCTATCTTCAAGACATCACCTGCCGGCACATGACTCATCGGCGCCATCTCCGTCGCGTAGTCCGGCCAGTTCTGTGGATTAGGCTTATAAACCAGTTCCAAGATTTGTTTATCCGTATAATTGCGCTTCGCGATATCTGCATACGAAGGTCCAACTACTTTCGCCTCTTTGGCATGACATGCCAAACACGTATGCTTCTTCAATAAAGCCATCGCCTCCGCATCTGAAATTACTGTGTTTTTTGCTTTCTTGGCAGGCTTAGCCTCAACTTGCTTTACCTCAGCTACCTCAACCGGACGGTTTGCGCTTTGTACCGCTAATTTACCACCAGCAGGAATTTGATTTAAGGTATAGTAAGCTGTTTCGTGCAAGAGCGGCTCTCCAGCTTCGTTGCGAACGCCTTCCAACTTAAATTCATGGATGTAATATTGACGAAGGCCATCGATTACCAAACGCACTTTACGCTTGTCGGATGAAACATCCACCGCAGAAATCTTCAAATCCTTCAACTCAATAATCGGGCTTCCGTATTGATGTTGGTATTTGTAGATATATGATCTCAAAGCATAAGAGGCTGCCTTTTTAACCGAATTCACATCTACCGCCTGCGTAAAGCTAATCTCAAAACCATCCGGTCTTGCTTGAATGTCTTGAATCTCAAATGGCATCACCCCATTCCAAACCAGACGTTGCAAACCAAACTCATCCTTACCGGTAGAACCCCATCCACGTGATGTCATTCCCACGAACATCGAACCATCTAAGCCAAATCGCTCACGCAAAATACCCGACTGAAATCCTTCCCGGTAATTGATACAAAATCCTTGATAAACCCCATTCACTTTTTCCAATCCCATGCGCATCACCTTGGATTGACCTTGGTCGGCAACAAAATATTGACCTGGGAATGGACTGAATTTACCACGTGTAGTATCCTGTAAAATATCGGAAGTCGAAATACCCATGATTGCATGCGGGAACCAAACAGCCGGCAACTTCAAATTCTTCACTTTGGCCGCCGCCTCATACATCGGAGCACCATTATCTTGAATTTCTTCCAAGGTTAAACGGAAAGGGCTATTCGGTTCTTTGGCCCATTTTAATCCGCCTGGATTTCCTGCAAAATCACCTTTCGCTAGGTGAGTCACACGTCCAGAACCTACCCAATCCCCTTGATTCTCGCCATAAAAAATGTCTCCATCTTGATTTATGCTATAACCCGCAGGTGAACGCAATCCCGCCGCAAACGGCTCTAAAGTGCCATCCGGATGAATCTTCACTAACCAACCGCGCCATTTGGCGAACTTACCCTCGCCAAAACCAACCCATGCCAGGTTTAGCGTAACGAGCATATCCCCATTTTTGTCGAACACAGGTCCATAGGTATATTCATGGTAATTGCCCGACAACTCAAATTGATAAATCGGCTCATATAAATCCGCCACGCCATCGAGATCGGTATCCGTAATTTTAGTCAATTCCCCACGCTGTGAGCAATAAAAAGCCCCATCCTTGTAGGCAAGCCCCAAGACCTCATGCATTCCCGAAGCGAAGCGCTTGTAATGCACTTGGTGATTCGTAGTTTGATAAGGATTTTCGATTATCCAAATCTCTCCCCGACGCGTACTTACGGCCAAACGTCCGTCAGGCATCGTGGCAATACCCCCGATCTCCAAATAAATTTCCTTCGGAATCGGAAGGGTTTTAATTTCATAATAATCCTTTTCCGTTTTTTGTGACGGCTTCTGCGCAAAAGCACAAATAGAGATTAATAATAATGCGATTATATAGTGTATGTTTTTCATCTGCTTACCAAATCAACTGATACGAAATTTCATTTCCTTGCACCGGAATCCGTTGCTGCTTCAAGCCATTTTTCGGGCTTAATACTTCACCTGGCCGACCGTCCCATTGGACAAAATAGGACTGCCCTTGCAAACCAATTAAGTTGGAATGGATATTAGCAATTCCATGGTAACTATTGCCTAACACCAATTCACTGGCCGATTGCATGGGACTCGTTGATTTATAGGTCAAAGTCCGCTCAAGACCCGTTCCGGCTGCATTCGGACGAATGTAATCCTCGAGCATCAAATTTGTCGCAGGCCATTGGTACATAAATACCGGTCGGCCATCCTTCAAACGAAACCCATTGTAAACAAGCTCTGTCGAATCCGCTTGTGCTTGATGTGCTAAAACCAATGGAAATTGGCCATCCAAGGTTACCGTCACACCCATCGGCTCAGAGGTTTGAGGCTCTCCCCGATTCTCCCACATTTGCGTAGCATTTAAGAAAGGTCCGCGCCAAACTTGCAACAAGGCACCTTGTTTCAAATCATAGGAATAATGCATGCCGGAAGGATCACCCACCTGAATCACATGCGTCTTTTTCTTTCCGTGATGAAAGGCAAATGAACGCTGAAAAACAGGTTCCGCGTTTGCTTTGACTTCAATTAATCCAACCGCTTCTGGGTCGGGCAAAGAAGTTCGCTCATGCAAGGCAACAGGATGAGCTCCAATGCGCTTAACATATAAACCTAAAGCCTGTGGTCCCCAAGGGAAATCCTTAATTTGAATGACTTCTAATTGGTGTTTACCTGCGGTCAACTTCGTTTTAGCCGATACCATTTCGGAATACCAATGTGCTCCTTGATTAAGTTCGATTCCATCTACTTTCACCACACCCGAACCCGTCCAATAAGACTGAAACTCATATTCATCTGTTTCAGGTACTTCGATCTCCGATTTATAATCAATTAAATAATCGTTTTTGTCTTTGATTACTTTGTAGGTCAAGCGATCTAATTTGCCTGAAGTAATGGCCTTAGCCCCACCAATGACAGGTTCCGTAAATTTGCCCGTATAATAATCATAGGCCACCGGACCCATTTTTACCGAGGGTTTATCATAAGTTTCATAACGAATATTTTTTAAGGCCACTTGGGTATGATCGCCCTGAACCAAAATAGGTGCCGAGGCAACTTCTTGGGTAGAAACAGCTCCGCGCGTTACACCGAGCACCTCAATGTTTTCATGAATTAAGATGCCATTAAGAATAACTTTCTTGAAAATGGCGTTTTGAATTTTCTTTCCGTTGGCATCGAAGCGAGGCGCTTGAAAATCGATTTCCATCGTTTGCCAAAGTCCTGGGGCCTTCGAAGCGTTTTGCATAGGTGCATAGCCCTCATAGCCTTCTTTTCCCTTACCTCTTGCATCATCCCAACGCTCGTAAATTCCGCCACAATCACCAAAATTCAACTTCTTTTTACCCCATGAATCCGCTAATTGAACCTCATAGCGACTTTGCAAGTAAACGCCTGAATTTCCCTTTTTAGGCAACATAAAATCAAACATTAAATGGATATCACCATGTGAAAAACCAAAGCTTAGATCATCAGTCCGATGGTATTTCCCGTTTCGAATGGTGTTGACTAAAATACCTTTTCCTGTAGCTACTTGAAACGTAGTATCGGAATAGGCTGCCTGAACAGCACCCTCAATGGTCCAATTGGCACTCGGAGATTTGAAAGCGGATAAATCAGTAAGGTTAACCGGTTGTTGGGCCAAACAGGTCCACGACAATAGGCTGAACAAGAAAATGTTGCGCATAAGCATAGTTAAAAAGGTTCTACAAGCAAATCTAACAAAAAAGTATGAACTATTTCATCGGCACAATCCGGATACTGGTAGCATATTTTTAAAGAATATTTTGCAATTTGTTTACTTCGAATCCAAATTCGTGAATACATGGCAAAATTCAAGTTACTTTCGAGGCCTATTTTATTGCATCTCCTGTTCTGGGCATGTCTTTTGGCACTACCCATTCTCCTAGGACCGAGCTCGCAGTCACAAAACCCGGAGGAAGTACAACGCCATTTTCAGTGGAATTTATTCTTTTTCGTATTTGGATTGGCCAATATTCCCATCTTTTACATCAACACCGAAATCTTAATTCCCAAAGTTCTTAAGCGCCAAAAACTCATTGTTTACCTCCTGTTTTTAGTACTCGGGTATTTCATTATGGTTGGCCTGAATGACCTGATTTTCGAAATTCTTTTTAAAGACTTAACGCTCCCCCAACGCCCTCGCGGAGGTGGCGGCGGAATGAAGCGTTTCACCTATCTGCGAATTATTTTTCAGTACCTTTTCATCATTGCCATTGGAATCAGTTACCGATTCTTATCGGACAACATGAAGGAACAAGAGGCTAAAAAAGAAGAGGAAAACGAGCGCTTAAAATCGGAACTATCTTTTCTGCGTTCGCAAATCAGTCCGCATTTCATGTTCAATGTATTGAATAGCATCGTATCACTTTCCCGAAGAAAACCTGATAATGTGGAGCCGGTGGTCATCAAGTTATCTGAATTGATGCGCTACATGATTTACGAAACGAGTGATGCCAAAGTCGCGATCAGCAAAGAGGCCAATTATTTGGAATCTTACATCGAATTGCAACGCTTGCGTTTTGGGAATGATATCGACATCGATTTCAAAAATGAGATTACGGGATCCGCTGGAACCATTGAACCCATGTTATTAATCCCATTTGTGGAAAATGCCTTTAAACATGGGGTTGGTATGATGGAAAAACCAACCATCAGCATTCAATTGATTGATAATTCACAATACCTTCATTTCATTGTCAAGAACAAAATAGGTCCTCATACGGCTGAGAAAAAAGACGAGAGTTCTGGAATTGGTTTGACGAATGTTCGAAGACGTTTGGAATTACTATATCCAGAATCCCATAAATTGGTCATTACCGAAAAAGACAATACCTACTTAGTCGACTTAATGATCACACACAGCTAAACCGATGGAAGAAAACGAACAATTTTCAGAACTGCCCAGCACGATCTTAAAATGCATCGCCATTGACGATGAGAGTTTGGCCTTGGATTTAGTGGAGGACAACATTGCCAAAGTCCCTTTTCTGAAATTGGAAGCACGTTGTCGGAATGCCTTTGAAGCCATCGAATACCTTCAAAACAACTCGGTCGACCTCATTTTTCTGGATATTCAAATGCCCGGCTTAACGGGTGTCCAATTCTTGGAAGGGCTAACGCAGAAACCAATGGTGATCTTTGTGACAGCTTACCAACAATACGCTTTGGAGGGATTTAATCTAGATGTTATCGATTATGTCTTGAAACCGATTTCGTTCGAGCGATTCCTCAAGGCGAGCCATAAGGCCTTGGATTTCTACAAGAGCAAGCAAGCGCTTTTGGGCCATATGAATAAGCCGGAGGTGAAGGCGGATTATATTTTTATTCATGCCGACTATTCCCTCATGAAAATCATGTTTGAAGATATTTTATACATTGAGGGCTTGAAGGATTACATTAAAATCCATTTGCGGAATCAGAAATTCCCCATTGTTTGTCGGATGACCATGAAACTGATCAGCGAAAAATTACCTTCGGATGAATTTCTTCGTATACACAAATCCTTCATCGTATCGCTGAAAAAAATCGAATCGATTCGAAATCAAAAGGTCAAAATTGGGGAGAATCATATCCCGTTGAGTGATTCGTATTCCGAGCAATTCTACCAGACCATCGGCTATCAAAAAGAGTAATTATTTCAACTTCTTTTTGCCAAAGTGATAATTCACACCTAACCACGCACGCAACAAACCCGTTTGCACTTTGGAATCTGTGTAGGGCGTTATTTCAAAATTTAAACCGAGTCGGGGAACAGCCGTAAATGGAAACGCACGAACACCTACACTTCCATAATACCCCTTGAGAATCGATGATTGGTTGAACACATTGGACATCCAACCCACGTTGACACCACCCCCCACATAGAATAAAGCATCCTTGGTTTTATGAACGGTCACCATCGGGCCAAACTCAGACGTCAAAGCGGACGTCGCTGAATTCATTTGCATACGCATTTCTGCCCAGGCTGTGTTTGTCGGATTCGTCGAAATCGCCAATTGGGAGTTGAAAGGGTAATAGGAAATGGATTGTGCTTGAACGAGGCATGTGGAGGCCAACAAAAAGCCAAGAATGGCGAGTGATTTTTTCATCAAATAGGGTTTTGCGTTACGAAAATCGGAGGTTTTGATTGGGACTAACAATTTATGTAACTTTGATTTTTGGCAAATATACAACTATGTCCATTCTGAAAAAATTAGCGGGTGAAACACTTTCCTATGGCTTTAGTACCATCTTAGGAAGATCCCTTAATTTTTTATTGGTATTCGTCCATACTTGGGCATTTCTTCCGGCGGAACTAGGAGTCAATGTGAAGCTTTATGGCTACGTAGCCATCGCAAACATTATTTACACCTACGGCATGGAAACGGCCTATTTCCGATTCGCCAAAGAAGCCCCGGAAAAGTACTACAATATCATCCTGACGGCAATCATTGTCACTTCAGGCTGCTTTACGCTGTTTTTATTCTTATTTGCGGATCCGATTATGGTCCAATTGGGCTACCCGGGAAAGGGAATATTCTTAAATTGGTTGGCACTCATTTTAGCCATCGATGCGATTACGGCAATCCCATTCGCTAGACTACGTTTGGAGAATAAAATCCGAACATTTGTGAAGGCAAAAATTGTGTCTATCCTGGTGAATGTAGGCCTGAACTTGTTTTTCCTCATGCTCTTAAAGCCTTTGGCCGAAGGGGAAATTCAGCTCGATGTGCCGCGCTTTTTCCGGGAATTATACCAACCGGGAATTGGGGCGGGGTATATCTTTTTGGCCAACTTAATTGCGAACGCGAGTTTATTCTATTGGCTTTCAGCTGAATTCAAAGCATATCGTTGGCGTTGGGATTGGGTGGAATTTAAGTCCCTTTGGATTTATGCCTATCCAATCATGTTCATGAGCTTGGCGGCTATGTTCAATTTGATGTTTGATCGATTGTTGTTGGAATCTTACTTACCGGAAGGCTTTTATCCTGGAAAGACTTCCCAAGATGCCTTGGGTATTTATGGCAATTGCTACAAGCTTTCCGTCTTTATGAGTTTAGCAATTCAAGCATTTAAATATTCCGCCGAGCCTTTCTTTTTAGGCAAGAAAACAGCCGAAAACAGCAAGGAAAATCTGGCCCTGATTACGCATTGGTTTGTGATCGTTTGCACATTTCTCTGGGTCGGGGTTTCGTGTAATTTATTCTGGATCAAAACTTTATTTCTTCGTCGGGCGGTTCTGGGAAGGCATGGGTATCGTACCGATTTTATTGCTAGCTAATTTGTTCTTGGGAATATACTACACCCAATCGGTTTGGTTTAAACAAACAAATAAGACCTATTTTGGCACCTTAATCACATTAATCGGCTTAGCTGTCACCTTAATTGGCAATATATTATTTATCCCAAGCTATGGTTACATGGCCTGCGCTTATTCGTTTTTAGGATCAAGCATTGTGATGGCGACACTTTGTTATTTGGGTGGACAAAAATATTCCCCAACACCCTATCGCTGGAAAAGTGATTTATTTTATATCTTGTTGGGAAGCATCCTAATTTATGGAGCAAATACCTTAAGTGACATACAAGTGCTACCCGAATTCCTGGCACAAAATGTAGCCGTAATCGGTTTATTGGCCTTTGTTTTAGGCCGTGAATTTTCTTGGAAAACAGGTAAACCTAAATTAATCGAATAGTCTCGCATGAAGCAAGAATTGAAAACGCAATATCTACAGCTCAAACTAAAAATAAGTTTGATGCTAGCGCGTTTGCAAGAAAATGACGGGAAAATTGCGGAGTTAGAACGGGAAAATACGGAGCTCCAACGGAAATATAATGAGCAATCGAGCGAACTACAAACAGCTTTAAGCCAGATAAAAGAATTGGAGAAAAGCTTTAAAAAATCAGATAAAATTGGTAAACTTGTAGTTAATACAGAAGATACAGAGGCAGCAAAAGCTGAACTGAAGAAAAAGTTAGACGAATATATAGTAAGTATAGATCATTGTATTGAGCAATTACGCAAACCATGAGTACTAAACTACCTTGTAACCTCCTTTTGGGCATTCAAAATGTCGCGCTAAAGGTTAGTGAAGAGGAAGAGTCTTGTGTGCGGAAAGCGGCAAATTTGGTTAACCGACTTGTAAAATTTTACGAGAAAGAGACAAATAGTTCAGACCCAAGTAAGATTATGGCCCTGGTGGCATTGGATTTGGCTATGTGTGGATTGAAATTCGAGACGGAGACACGATCATTAAATAACAATGTTCAATCGGAAAACGAGCAATTATTATCGCTCGTAGAAGATTTCAAACTATAATCCCCCTTTTTATTTCAGTCGTTTAGGTCGCCGATGTTCATAAACTAACATATAATGACCATTACGATATCCATTATTTTATCCATCATCGCAGCAGCAGGTGGATTATTTGTGGGAAAAACATTTTCCTCCAAATCAAACAAAAATTACGAAGAAGAAGCACAGCGCAAAGCCGCTGAAATCCTAAAAAATGCGGAATTCGCAGCAGAGAACTTGAAAAAAGATCGCATGCTGGAGGCCAAAGAAAATTTCTTACGTTTGCGTGGGGAATTCGAGGAGGAGACTCAAGCGAAGAAAGGCATTCTATTGGAGAATGAGCAAAAGTTACGCGAGAAAGAGCGTACATTGGCGCAACAACAAGAACAACAAAAGCAGGCCGAGCAAGACCTAAACGCTCAAAAGCAGAGCCTTCAATCCAAGGAAGAAAACTATCGCAAGAAGATGGAGGACGTGGAGAAGAAGCGCGAAGAGGCCGAGGCGTTGTTGGCCAATCAAATCAATCAATTAGAGAAGATTGCGAATTTATCTGCCGACGAGGCTCGTCAGCAATTGATCGATGCGCTTAAGGCTGAGGCAGAAAGTAAGGCGAGCTCATTGGTGAAACAAGCCATTGAAGAAGCGAAATTAACGGCGACCAAAGAGGCGAAAAAGGTCGTTATTGAAACGATCCAACGGACCGCAGCGGAAAATGCGATCGAGAACTGTGTATCTGTTTTCAATATTGAGTCAGATGACATCAAGGGTAAAATCATTGGTCGGGAAGGACGTAACATCCGCGCGCTGGAAGCAGCTACGGGAGTTGAGTTTATCGTAGATGATACCCCAGAAGCTATTATCATCTCCGGTTTCGATCCGGTTCGTCGGGAAATTGCCCGCCTATCCTTGCACCGTTTGGTACAAGATGGCCGTATCCACCCCGCACGTATCGAGGAGGTCGTTAATAAAACCAAAAAGAACATCGATGATGAAATCATTGAGATTGGTGAAAAGACGGTCATCGATTTAGGGATTCACGGTTTACATCCGGAATTGATTAAGATGGTGGGACGTATGCGTTTCCGTTCATCTTATGGCCAAAACTTATTACAACACTCCCGTGAAGTAGCTAAATTGTGTGCAACTATGGCTGCTGAATTAGGACTTAATGCGAAGTTGGCCAAACGTGCCGGTTTACTACACGATATTGGTAAGGTTTGGCACGAAGAACCAGAACTTCCTCACGCATTGTTGGGAATGGAGCTCGCACAGAAATACAAAGAGCATCCGGAAGTATGTAACGCGATTGGAGCTCACCACGATGAGTGTGAAATGACATCGATGATTTCTCCGATCATTCAGGTATGTGATGCGATTTCAGGATCACGCCCAGGAGCCCGTCGGGAAATGATGGAATCTTACATGAAGCGTTTACGCGACCTGGAAGATTTAGCCACATCGTTCCAAGGGGTACAAAAATGTTATGCAATTCAAGCAGGTCGTGAGCTACGTATTTTGGTGGATTCTGAGCACGTAAGCGATGATAAAGCATCGAAGCTATCGTTTGATATCTCGCAAAAAATCGAGAAGGAAATGCAATATCCGGGCCAAATCAAAGTAACGGTTATCCGTGAAATGCGTGCCGTGAATTTTGCCAAATAAGGTACTTGATAATTTTTGACCCAGTACTTATTTTTTCGAGATTAAAAACTATTTTTGCTAACGCTGCCAGGGTCATGACCCTGGCAGCGTTTACTTTTTATGGAACTCATTACCCCACATACAGACGCACACTGGAAGGCCTATTATGCCTTGCGCTACACCGTATTGCGTGAACCCTGGAATCAACCCTTAGGTTCCGAGGTACTAGGCGATGAGCCCTCTGCCATTCATATCATGGCAATGGATGGAGACCAGGCCATTGGTGTTGCACGTATGCACGAATCAGCTCCTAAGCAAGCGCAAGTACGCTGTGTGGCGGTGGCCACGGACCAACAAGGGAAAGGGGTCGGTAAGGCAATCATGCTTGAACTCGAAGGACAAGCAGCCAAATTGGGGTGGAATGAAATCGTTCTAGAGGCCCGCGAAAATGCCGTGCCCTTTTACCAACGTTTATGCTATGAAATTGAGCAGGAATCTTATTTGCTGTTCGGCGAAATTCAGCATTACCGCATGAAAAAAGCGCTACCCCTT
>JBJTMZ010000283.1:0-5339 GCA_046073805.1 Aquirufa sp. | reverse complement strand
GTTTTAAATACCTTCAATCGCGCATTTGAGGGGACTGTAGTTTCCAAGGTAGCTTCCACGAGTCCATACATCATCACCGGAATTAGTTCCATCGATGAATTAGCCTTAGTGAATGTTCAAGGTTCGGGAATGATTGGCGTTGCCGGTGTTTCTGCCAAATTATTCACTGTTTTAGCGAAAGAAAAGATTTCTGTCGTGTTGATTTCGCAAGCGTCTTCTGAGCATTCGATTTGTTTTGCCATTGATCCGCAAGTCGCTTCGAAAGTTGATAAAATCCTAGCCAAAGAGTTTGCCCAGGAAATTGCATCAGGTGATATAGAAGGTATCGATATTCAAAAGGACTTATCGGTCATCGCTGTGGTAGGAGAGCGTATGCGTAAGCATACTGGGGTGAGTGGTCGATTATTCTCTGTTTTGGGTAAGAATGGAATTAATATTGTTGCTACCGCCCAAGGTTCGTCGGAGTTGAATATCTCGGTGGTTATCGAGAAAAAAGATTTGTCGAAGGCCCTAAACGTTATTCATGAGACTTTCTTTTTCTCTCAAATAAAAACACTGAATCTTTATTTAGTTGGGGCGGGCTTGATTGGTAAAACCTTGTTAAACCAATTAGTTGGCCAAGAGCGTTATTTAGAAAAGTATAAAGGCCTACGCGTCAAATTGGTAGGTATTGCTAACTCCAGAAAGCAATTGATTGACCCGGAAGGTATTTCGATTGAGTCTGCATTGGAGCAATTGGATACGAAGGGATCTGCCGCTTCGATCCATGAATTTGTTGGTCAAATTAAATCGTTAAACTTGCCGAATTCCATTTTTGCGGATTGTACGGCGAGTAAGGAGATTCACCAACAATATTTGGGTTTGTTTGAAGCCAATGTGTCTGTCGTTACACCCAATAAAGTGGCTAATTCGGGCCCATATGAGCAATATGCTAACTTGCATCAGACAGCTTTAAGTAAAGGCGTGAAGTTTATGTATGAAACGAATGTGGGTGCGGGTTTGCCAGTTATCAATACATTACAAGGGTTAATTGCGTCGGGTGACCGATTTGAAAAGATTGAAGGAATCCTTTCTGGAACGCTTTCATTCTTGTTTAATCAATTTGTCCCGGGTAAATCTTTTGCAGCTGTCTTACGTGAAGCGAAGGCTAAAGGTTATACGGAACCTGATCCCCGGGAAGATTTGAGTGGAATGGATGTAGCGAGAAAGATTTTGATATTGAGTCGGGAAATTGGCTTGAAATTGGAATTCGATGATATTACGATCGAAAAAATAATTCCTCCAGCTTGTGAGGCAGCGCCTACCGTGGATGCATTTTTCGAGGAATTAGAAAAGGCAAATTCCTATTTCGAATCAATGGTCAATCAAGCCTATTCTGAGCAAAAAGTCTTACGCTATATTGCGAAATTAGAAGACCATAAAATTACCATTGGTTTACGTGCAGTTGGATCCGAACATCCCTTTTACC
Source organism: Aquirufa sp. (assembly GCA_046073805.1). Taxonomy (GTDB): domain Bacteria; phylum Bacteroidota; class Bacteroidia; order Cytophagales; family Spirosomataceae; genus Aquirufa. Next base: position 3,871 of record JBJTMZ010000283.1, on the reverse strand, counting down.
AAATGGATGGAGCTGATAATGTGATTGCCTTTACGACGAAGCGTTACCATGATCGACCGTTAGTGATTAAGGGTCCAGGTGCCGGAGCTGAGGTAACTGCTTCAGGTGTTTTTGCGGATATTGTTTCAATCGGTAGTTACTTGTCTTAATATGGAAACGATACGTGTATATGCTCCGGCGACAGTAGCTAATGTAGCCTGTGGGTTTGATATCTTCGGTTTCGCAGTAAATCGTCCGGGTGATGAGGTTGTTTTGACTAAAAAATCAACTCCTGGAATTGTCATCAAAGAAATTACGGGTGATGAAGGACGTTTACCCAAAGAGGTATCAAAGAATACGGCAGGCATTGCCATTTTAAAATATTTGGAATTTATTGGCCAGCAGGATCAGGGTTTTGAGCTCTCCTTGCATAAAGATATGCCACTAGGTTCTGGATTGGGTTCATCGGCTGCTTCTGCGGTGGCAGGCGTCTTTGCAGCTAATGAATTGATGGGCAAGCCGCTTAGCCAGAAGGATTTATTGCCATTTGCGATGGAAGGCGAAAGGGTTGCCTGTGGATCGGCGCATGCGGATAATGTAGGGCCTAGTTTATTGGGCGGTTTCGTCGTTATTCGTAGCTATGATCCCTTAGATATTATTCAGTTACCTACGCCTAGTGACTTATTTGCTAGTATCGTGCATCCGCAGATTGAGGTAAATACCAAAGATGCTCGTCGTATTTTAGAACGTGAGATTACACTTGGGAAGACCATTACCCAAATGGGGAATGTCGCTGGTTTAGTTTCGGGATTATTGTTGTCTGATTATCCCTTGATTGGTCGATCACTGGTGGATGTCATCGTTGAGCCCGCTCGTTCCATCTTGATTCCCCAATTTCAGGAGGTGAAAACTGCTGCAATGCAGGCGGGAGCTTTGGGTTGTTCCATTTCGGGCTCTGGTCCTTCGCTATTTGCTTTGTCGAAAGGAGAGGAGACAGCCAAGCAAGTTGCAGAAGCGATGTCGGCTGCCTTTGAGGTGGTTGGAATTGGTTCGGAGGCTTATGTTTCGCAGATCAACCAGCAAGGCCCGATGATTCGCTAGGCTTTGGGATGAGCCTGTTTGTAGATTTCTTTTAATTTTTCCATGGAATTATGTGTGTAGACCTGCGTTGCTGCTAAGTTTGCATGCCCTAATAATTCCTTGATGGCGTTTAAATCCGCTCCTCGATTCAATAAATGCGTCGCATAGCTATGGCGCAGTATATGGGGAGATTGTTTTTCTAACGTACTCACTTCGCCTAAATATTTTTTAACCAGACGCTGTATGAACATCGGATAGGCGGGTTCTCCCTTATCGGTCAATATCAGATGAGGATTTTGAAAGGGATTTAATGATTGATAGCGATGGATTAGGTCGACCAACAGTTGGGGCATGGGGATCACACGCTCTTTATTTCGTTTTCCGATCACACGAAGTGTTTTGGCGGGTAGATTGATTTGTTGGCGTGTCAATTGCAATAACTCCGCTAAACGCATTCCTGTACCGTATAAGAGCATCAATGCCAGTTGGTCACGTACTTCTTCGAATGTATTCTTAGGTTCCTCATGCAGGGCAACTAATTGCTCCATTTCGGATTCTCGCACGTAATTAGGAAGTGATTTGGCTGTTTTGACCATGCGAATGGTCAACATGGGGTTGTCCTGGATTTCTCCTCTGCGTTGTAAATACTTATAAAAGGTTCGTAAAGTGGCTAATTTCCGATTGATGGACCGATTTTGAATTCCTTGGTTGGAAAGTTCAACGAGCCATAAGCGAATGTTTTGACTCTTGACCAGTAAGGGGGACAGATTATCTCGAAGTAAAAATTCAAGATATTGATTCAGGTCGATCTGATAGGAGCGAAGCGTGAGTGGGCTGAGTCGCCTTTCAACCTGTAAATGCTGCAAAAAAAAATTGACTACTTCGCGATTCATAGATCGAAAGTAGTCAATTCTAAGAAAAATCGAAACAAACTAGTTGTTGATATTTCCGTATGTCTTTTGCTTGTAAGCAGCGCGAATCAATTCCGTACGACGAGAAATTGATGGTTTTTCAAAAGCAGAGCGTCTACGTAATTCTTTTACTACACCTGTTTTTTCAAACTTCTTTTTAAAGCGCTTAAGGGCTTTATCAATTGACTCGTTCTCTTTGATCGAAATAATTAACATGTATTTTTTCCTTTTTGAATTAAAATGTCTGCAAAGATAAATTTATTTTTTTGAATGTGCAAATAGTCTTTTGGAATTTTATGAGTGAAAAATATCCTATTTTTGTACTTCATTTTAATTGAATTGTATGTCGGAGTTTTCACGGACAACTGTAACAGCAGCCTTGATTTATGCGAATGGTCCCATTCACATTGGTCATTTGGCGGGATGTTATTTGCCAGCAGATATTTATGTGCGTTATTTACGTTTAAAGAAACAGGATGTGATTTTTGTTTCGGGGACGGATGAGCATGGAGTGCCCATCACAATTAAGGCACAGAAAGAGGGGAAAACGCCACAAGAGGTAGTAGATTACTATTATGCTAATATCAAATCTTCGTTTGAGCAATTTGGTATTTCCTTTGATATCTATGGTCGTACCTCTGATCCGGTGCATCACAAAATGTCCCAAGATTTTTTCTTGCATTTATATAACAATGGTAAGTTTATTGAAGAGGTTACTGAGCAATATTATGACGAGGCGGCAGATCAATTTTTAGCAGATCGTTATATCACCGGTGAATGTCCCAAATGTCATCAACCTGGAGCCTATGGGGATCAATGTGAGAAATGTGGTTCTTCCTTATCGCCAACGGAATTGATCAACCCAAAATCTTCCTTGAGCGGAGCTTCGCCTGTATTAAAAGAAACCAAAAACTGGTTTTTGCCGCTAGATCAGTGGCAGGGTGAATTGGAAAAATATGTGAATTCCCATCCTGAATGGAAGTCGAATGTCAGTGGACAAGTGAAGTCCTGGCTGCAAGATGGATTACGTCCGCGTGCAATGACCCGTGATTTAAATTGGGGAGTGCCTATTCCTTTGCCCGATACGGACGGCAAAGTGCTATACGTATGGTTTGATGCGCCCATTGGATATATCTCGATGACAAGTCAGTTAACAGCGGATTGGGAGAAGTATTGGAAGGCGAAGGATAGTCGGATCGTGCATTTTATCGGAAAGGACAATATTGTATTCCATTGCTTGATTTTCCCAGCGATGTGTATGGCTCATGGGGAGTTTCAATTGGCAGATCAGGTTCCTGCCAATGAATTTATGAATTTGGAGGGGGATAAGATTTCCACATCGCGCAATTGGGCTGTATGGTTGCATGAATACTTGCAGGATTTCCCCGGTAAACAGGATGTTTTGCGGTATGCTTTAACCGCATCAAGTCCAGAAACCAAGGATGCTGATTTTACTTGGGCGGATTTTCAGACCAAAAACAATTCAGAGTTAGTGGCCATTCTAGGAAATTTTGTCAATCGTGCTTTTGTTTTGATTGATAAGAATTTTGAAGGAATTGTTCCAGAAAAAGCCGAAGGAACTGGGCTTGAAGATGAAGTGAAGCGCGCTTTGGCGGATATTCCGGCTAAGTTGGAGGCTGCTTTGGCCAATTATAAATTCCGCGATGCCTTGGTATTGGCGATGGAAATTGCACGTATCGGTAATAAATATCTAGCAGATGCAGAGCCTTGGAAGATTATTAAGGAAGATCGAGCTAAAGCGGGTACTGTATTGAATTATGCGGTACAGTTGGTTGCGCATGCCTCTGTAGCTTTGGAGCCATTTATTCCGTTTACGGCAGCGAAGCTTCGATTAGCGCTTGGGGTTCAAGAGGCAGATTGGTCTACGATCGGAGATTTTG
>JBJTMZ010000282.1:0-3158 GCA_046073805.1 Aquirufa sp. | reverse complement strand
CAAGCATTATCGACATTGGTGATGGCATCATCAACTTGGAATTCCATTCGAAGATGAATACGATGGGCCAAGGCGTTTTGGAGGGTATCCAAAAGGCGATTGATTTGGCAGAAAAAGACTACCGAGGATTGGTCATTGGAAATGAGGGTGTTGAGGCATTCTCGGCTGGGGCGAATTTAGGGATGTTGTTTATGTATGCGGCCCAACAAGAATTTGACGAGGTTAATCAGATGATTGCCATCTTCCAAAAAACCATGATGCGCGTTCGATATTCGTCCATTCCGGTGGTCGTAGCGCCGCATACCCTGGCACTTGGAGGAGGAACGGAAATCAACTTGCATGCTGATAAAATAGTTGCCCATGCAGAATTATACATGGGATTGGTGGAAGTAGGCGTCGGCTTAATTCCAGCCGGTGGAGGAACAAAAGAAATGGCATTACGTATGGGCGATGCTCGTCGGAAAGGCGACGTCGAACTCAACCGTTTGCAAGAAGCCTTCATGAACATTGCCACCGCGCGCGTGAGTACATCGGCACATGAGGCTTTGGAAATGAATTACTTACGCAAAGAAGATCGCATCGTATTGAATCGCAGCCAATTAATCTCGGAGGCCAAGAAAGAGGCGATTGCCTTGGCAGAAGCGGGGTATGTCATGCAGCAACCACGCAGCGATGTGTGGGTGGAAGGCAAGCAAGGACTAGCCTTGTTTAAAGCGGGAATTCAAGGCATGTTGATGGGTAAATACATCTCCGAACACGATGCCTTGATTGCGAATAAATTGGCCTACGCGATTTGCGGAGGGGATTTAGATGCACCTCAATTGGTGACCGAAGAATACATGCTCGACTTGGAGCGTGAGGCATTCTTGTCGTTATCCGGGGAGCGCAAAACATTGGAACGAATCAGTAGCTTATTAAATGGAGGAAAACCTTTAAGAAATTAATCATGAACGCATATATCATAGCAGGTTACCGTACGGCGGTGGCAAAAGCAAACAAAGGTGGATTTAGAACCATGCGACCAGATGATTTGGCAGCAGAGGTGATCAAACATTTAATGGCGCAGGTTCCTTCAGTGGATCCGGTCTTGGTCGAGGATTTGATCGTCGGCAACGCCATTCCTGAAGCGGAACAAGGCATGCAGATGGCACGTTACATCTCGTTATTGTCTTTGCCAAAGAGCGTGCCCGGATTTATCATTAATCGCTATTGCGGTTCAGGCTTAGAGGCGATTGCCTTGGCGTCTTCCAAAATCGCAGCTGGCATTGCGGATTGCATCATTGCTGGTGGAACAGAATCCATGAGTATGTTGCCCATGATGGGTCACAAAACCGTTTTGAATTACAACATCGCATCGGAACATCCGGATTATTACATCGGGATGGGCTTAACAGCTGAGGAAGTTGCGAAGAAATATGAAATCTCCCGGGATGATCAAGATGCATTTGCCTTGGCATCGCACCAAAAAGCCCTCGCAGCTCAAGCCGCTGGTCATTTTGATGCATCCATCGTCCCCATCAACGTATCTGAAAATTATTTCGATGCGGCGTCTGGGAAGAAGAAAACAAGAACTTGGACAGTCAGCAAAGACGAAGGTCCACGTGCGGATACAACCATCGAAGCCTTGGGGAAATTAAAACCCGTATTCGCGATGGGTGGAACGGTTACGGCAGGCAATGCCTCGCAAACCTCGGATGGCGCTGCCTTCGTTTTAGTAGTTTCTGAAGCCTTTGTCAAACAACATAAACTCGAGCCAATTGCCCGCATGGTGACGTATGCCACGGCGGGTGTCGAGCCGAGCTTGATGGGAATTGGACCTGTGGAGGCGATTCCATTGGCTTTGAAAAAAGCTGGACTTCAATTGAAAGATATCCAGCAAATCGAATTGAACGAAGCCTTTGCGGCTCAGTCGTTAGCCGTGATCAAAACGCTGGGCATTGACCCAAGTATTGTGAATGTAAATGGTGGAGCGATTGCCTTAGGACATCCACTGGGATGTTCCGGAGCGAAACTATCCATTCAGTTATTCGATGAAATGAAACGCCGCAACCAAAAATACGGTATGGTAACTGCCTGCGTGGGTGGTGGCCAGGGCGTGGCAGGAATCTACGAGCGACTTTAAACCCCTAGGCTAAAGCCTAGGGTTATCAAATGTTTATAACCCCAGACTTTAGTCTGGGGCTCTACAGACTTTAGTCTGGAAAAATCATCAACAAATGACATCATCCGATTACATCCGCCTAGAATCTGAATACGGTGCCCATAATTACCATCCCATCCCAGTCGTCTTGAGCAAAGGCCAAGGTGTACATGTTTGGGACGTGGAGGGCAAAAAATACCTTGATTTTTTGTCGGCCTACAGCGCCGTCAATCAAGGTCATTGTCACCCGCGTTTAATTCAAGCCATTAGCGAACAAGCTCAAAAACTCACCCTGAGTTCGCGCGCTTTTCACAACGACCAACTAGGCCAAACGGAAAAAAAACTCGCGGAAAAATTCGGCTACGACAAGGTGTTATTAATGAATACGGGCGTGGAAGCCGGTGAATCTGCGATCAAACTCGCGCGCAAATGGGCCTATGAGGTGAAGGGCATACCCAATAACCAAGCACAAATCATCGTGGCGGAAGGCAATTTTTGGGGAAGAACGATCGCAGCAATTTCCTCTTCGACGGACCCAAGTAGCTATCGTAATTTCGGACCTTTTGCGCCAGGTTTCATCAAAATCCCATATAATAACTTAGCTGCCTTAGAAGAAAAATTACAAGATCCGAATGTAGCAGCCTACATGGTAGAACCCATTCAAGGCGAAGCCGGTGTGATGCTTCCAGATTCAGGCTACTTGAAAAAAGCCGCGGACCTTTGCAAAAAACATAGGGTATTATTCATCGCTGATGAGATTCAAACGGGCCTCGGACGCACCGGAGCTTGGTTAGCCTGTCACCACGAATTCGTACATCCCGATATTCTATTATTGGGCAAAGCCTTGTCGGGAGGTTTTATGCCCGTTTCTGCAGTCTTGTGCCGTGATGAAATCATGTTGACCATTAAACCCGGCGAGCATGGTTCAACGTTCGGTGGAAATCCTTTGGCCTGTGCAGTTGCGAACGTGGCCATTGATATTTTAGAGGATGAAGATTTGATTGAAAATGCAGAAAAG
>JBJTMZ010000281.1:0-19294 GCA_046073805.1 Aquirufa sp. | reverse complement strand
CAGTGTTTTTCGGGGTGTAGCGTAGCCCGGTATCGCGCTTGGTTTGGGACCAAGAGGTCGTAGGTTCGAATCCTGCCACCCCGACACAGTCAATTTAGTTAAGAGTGCTTGCACATTTAGCTAAATTGACTTTTTAATTTTGGTTCCGTAGCTCAGCTGGATAGAGCAACTGCCTTCTAAGCAGTAGGTCTTTGGTTCGAATCCAAACGGAATCACTTCATTTCCATTATAATATATTTTTAATTTGTTAGAGAATAAATTATTTAATTGGAAAGTTTCCCTGGGTATTATACTTATCTGGATAGCCCCTCCCTTTATATATTTTCTGAAAGAATTAATTGGTATCGGCCAAACATCAATTTTTACGGGTATTGTTTATTGCGTTAGTTTGGTTTTAATGCTTAATCATATTCCCCTTAAGTACTTCTACAAGGGTAATGAAACACTTGCTTTTACTGGATTAAGTTTTTTTTTCCTGGGGTTCTTTTATTTTTTATTTTATAATAGTCAGAAGTCTTCACTTGTTGTTGATGCAATCAATTTCACTATTTTGATTGGTTTTATTTATTGTATTTTTCGGGTGGATAATACGATTCAATATTATTTGCCATTGCTGATTGTATTGATAACATTATTGAATAATGTGGCATTAATTTATTCCATTTCAACGAATCCAAATTATGTAATTGGAGCGCGTGCAACGGTTCAGTATAACAAGGGTACAGGGGAAGATTTTTCGGGTAATCCGATTGTATTTGGTAGGAATGCTGTGGCAGGATTAATCATGTCATTTCTAGTCATTCAACGTAATTCATATGATTTTATTGGAAATCGCAGTCAACTTTTAAAATTAGTAGCCCACATTAATTTACTCGTTAGTTTTGTCGTTTTGATTTTGACGCAAACACGCGGGAATTTCATTTCCCTAGGTTTGAGTATCGTGTTTTATATGGTGTTTGCAAATTTTAGTTTTAAGACAGCTTTTCAAACGAATAGGTATGTGTTTCTATATTATTTTGCGCTTTTTCTTTTATTACAATACTTAAATAATGCCTATCGAATCCTTGATACATTTAATCGATATTCTGATCAAGCTTACGAGTTTTTACTAAGAGCGATCAATACGGGTCTCGGAATTAATAATTCTTCCACCCCCCAGGATGCATCGGCATTAAATCGAGTACAAAATATTGAATTTATTAAGAAGATTATAGCTAGGGATTGGTTCGATTTTATTTTCGGTAAAGGATATAAATTTTGGTATGTAGATATTCCAGCACTTGAGGCATTTGTCAATTTTGGAATTTTAGGTTGTTTATTATTCTGCTTGTTCAATGTTTTCATTCTGTATTATATTATTCTGGGGATAAAAACGAAAAATGTTTTTCAGAATTTTATTAGTCTGTTTTATATCAACCTATTTGTATCTGTTTTTACAGGAGGAAGACCCTTAGATTTTTCGTATTGGGTATTTTACATTATATTGATACGTTTTTTATTGGTACTACCTCAAAAGAAAAGCGTTGATGAATAAGAAAGAAGTCGATTTATCTTCATTCAAGCACTCCTTACATCTATCAATCCTAGATAAGTTGAAGTATGCATTTTGGCTTGTCATTTCTAATTTTTTCTTTTTGACCAATATTCCCTATCCGATCAAATTAAAGGTTGGAATACTCAGGCTATTGGGGGCGAAAATTGGAAAATCTTGTATAATTAAACCTTGGGTTAAAATTAAATTCCCTTGGAAATTAGAGCTCGGCGATCATGTATGGCTAGGAGAATCCGCTTGGATTGACAATATTTCAAAAGTTTCAATTGGTAATCACGTTTGTATATCGCAAAATGCCTTAATACTGACTGGCAATCATGATTATACTTTAAGTTCGTTTGATTTAATGAGTAAACCGATTAATATTGAGGATGGAGTTTGGATTTGTGCCAATGCTACCATCACAGGAGGAGTCAATGTTGCGAGTCATTCGGTTATCGGCCTAGGTCAAATCATAACAAAGAATACGCTGCCCTATGAAGTTTATGGTACGCGTGCAGCTACGCTAATAAAAAAACGTGAGATCAAGTAGTTTATGAATTATTTAGAATTAATAGAGAATAAAGATTTTCAGCTCCTTATTTCATTTGTAGTAGCTTTGTTTATAACGCTAACTGCTATTCCCGTTATTATCAATATCTCGCGACTGAAAGATTTAATGGCAGAAATTAAATCCAGAAGTTCACACAAAAAATTGACACCTACTTTAGGTGGTGTTGCTATTTTTGCGGCTACCTTGATAACTTATTTTATCTGGGATAACCCCAAAGAAGGCCATGATTTACATTTAACTATTTCTGCTATTATCATTTTATTCTTTCTTGGAATTAAGGATGATATTCTCATTTTGTCACCCAAGAAGAAATTATTGATTCAAATTGCTGCTTCCATTTTAGTAATTAGTTTGGGAAATCTACAGGTTTCGAATTTGTATGGCTTGTTAGGGTTTTCTCAATTATCCTATAACGTAGGATTGTTTGTGACTATTTTCATATTTATTTCTTTAATCAATGCGATCAACTTAATTGACGGAATTGACGGCTTAGCGGGATCAGTAGGACTTTTTGCAAGCCTCATGTTTGCCTATCTTTTTTACAAATTAGGGCTTTATGCCCAGGCTACTTTAGCGATGTCTTTATCGGGCTCTTTGTTAGGTTTTTTACGGTATAATTGGTCAACCAAAAATAAAATTTTTATGGGGGATACTGGTTCGCTTATTGTTGGGTTCCTTTTATCATATTTCGCAATTAAGTATGTTGTGATTAACAATAACTATATGCTAAATCCAATCCTTTCAAAGGATGCGCCATTATATGCCTTGACAATTTTAATTTTACCGGTCTTCGATACCATACGAATGTTTTTTATCCGATTAATGGAAGGAAAATCTCCATTTGAAGGAGATAGAAAACATTTACATCATATTCTTATTGATATAGGAATGTCCCATAAATTAGCAACTGCGGTTTTATTAACTTTCAATATTCTTATTGTCTGTCTTTTTCATTATTTAAGTCGGGGTCGATTAGAAAGCAACAATCAGTTATTGTTATATTTAGCAATAATCTTTTCTCTATATTGTTTAATTAGCTACATTCTTTCCAAAAAAATTGATAATGCAGTGGTAGACCGCATTAAGTTTAGGGAAGTTAATAAAGTAGAACGTTTACGAATGAATGATCCTTCTTCAGAAGAATCAAATGAAAATTAACCTTAAGGTAAATGAAGAATTTAAGTGACCTACGTAAAGAAATTGATCAAATTGATGATGCGCTGTTAAAGTTGCTCGTTCAACGTATGGATGTAGTTGATGAGGTAGGTAATTTAAAACGTGCTAATAATAGTTTAATTTATCATCCTGATAGAGAAAAAGAAATTATTGATCGCTTATCAAGTCAGCCTACGGGTCGTTTGAAAAGGGCAGCCATAGAAGCAATATTTCTCGAAATTTTTGGTGTATCCAGAAATTTAGAACTACCTGAAATTATTAGTTTTCTAGGACCTGAAGGTAGTTTTACTCATCAAGCAGCTGAATCTCGTTTTGGTGCGGTTGCGGATTATATTTCCTTACCATCCATTAAGTCCATATTTGATTCCGTGGACTCGGGGCGTGCCAAATACGGGATTGTGCCCATTGAAAATAATCAAGAAGGGATGGTGAAAGAAACATTAGATCTCTTAAATGAGAAATCTTTGTTTATTATATCTGAAATAATTATTCCTGTAAATTTCTGCTTAGCGACCAAAGAGCATGATATCAATGCAATAACTAAAATATATTCGAAGGATATTGCATTTAATCAATGTCAAGGATTCACTCAAGACTATTTTTCAAGTAAGCCGGAAGATTTCTTTATTCAGGTGGACTCAACATCCAAAGCAGCTAAATTAGCTTCTGAAAACCAGGGTACTGCTGCTTTGTGTTCTCATATTGCCGCCAAGATTTATCAGGTTCCAATTTTATTTGACAATATCCAAGATAATGACAGCAATCAAACTCGCTTTATTATTATCTCAAAAGTAGAAAATTTAAAAAAAACGAACCGAGATAAAACTACCTTAGCGGTAAAGTTGAAGGACGATGATAAACCAGGCACCTTATTAAAATTGTTAAAAGATTTTGAAGATAAAAATATCAACCTACTCAAGATTGAATCTCGTCCTCAAAAAGATACCAACGACTTTAAGTTTTGGTTTTTTATTGATATTGAAGGGAATAAATTAGATGAGCATATTAATGATATATTGGAATCTAAAGCAGATGAAATTAAATTCTTAGGAAGTTATATGAATCTTTGTTAATCGATTTAAAGCATCTACTTTATCTAATTCCAATTGCCTCACTAATTGTGGAAAGGAATCAAATTTAGTTTCATCGCGCATTCTACTGACGAATTCCACACGTAATTGCTGTCCATAAATATCTTTGTCAAAGTTCAGTAGATGAGTTTCTATTCGTAACTCATTACTTTGTGTTACAGTTGGCCGAATGCCAATATTCGTCATACCGTAATAAACTTGATCGTCAATATAGCAACGCGTAAAATATACACCCTTTTGAGGAACGATTTTAGTTAATTCAACGTCAATATTTGCTGTAGGAAAACCAATTGTTCGTCCTAATTGATCCCCTTTAATCACAATGCCATTTAGGTAATAGGGATAATTCAATAGTTGATTAACGCGCTCAATTTTTCCATTTTGAATGTAATTTTTAACCAATGAACTACTAACAATTTCATTGTTTACCATGGTTTCTTCAATCCTGTAGGTAGAAATTAAAGGATAATGTAAATCCATGTATTCTTTGGAACCCTCTCGATTGCGTCCAAAATGATTGTCATATCCAAAGACAATATGTTTGGCATTTAGTTTACCGACTAAAATATCATCTGCAAATTGCTGAGCACTTAAACTTGCAATATAGGAATCAAATGATAAGGCAATAACAATGTCAATTCCTAATTTTTTTAGGAGAGCCATTTTCTCCTCTAACGTTGATAACTGGTAGGATAATTTTTCTGGCTGGAAATAACTAGCGGGTGGATTTGAAAATGTCAATACAATTGATGGTATATTATTTTCCTTACTAATTTGAACAGCTTTTTTGAGTACTGCCAAATGTCCCAAATGAACCCCATCAAACATTCCGACCGTTACGACACTTGGCAAACCTTCCAAATGCAAATCGTCTAGATTATGATAAAATTTCATATTGATCCTTGTTGAATTGCCCTAAATTTTGAGCATTTATTACCGAATAATCTCCAATTTTTGTTCGAACCAATTTCTTTAAATAGGCACCTGAATTTAAGTACTGCCCAATATCTCTAACGATACTTCGAATATATGTACCTTTCGAACACTGAATTTCAAATTCTATTTCTGGAAAATTCGTCGAATCAAATTCAAATTTATAAATCGTAGCTTCTCGTATTTTAATGGCTAAGTCATGCTCTTTAACGCCATTTCTGGCATGTTTATACAATCGTTGACCATCCAATTTTATCGCCGAATAAATAGGAGGGACCTGTTTGATATCCCCCTGAAACTGAGAATTAATTACTTGTTGGATTTGATCCTTTGTGATGTGCTCTATGGGATACTTTTCATCAAAATCTGTTTCTAAATCAATAGAGGGCGTTGTTTTTCCCAAGACAAAAGTACCTGTATAGGTCTTAGGTAAACTTTGAAAGTAATCGATCTTTTTTGTGTGCTTACCAACACAAATAATCAAAAGTCCAGTAGCAAGTGGATCTAAAGTTCCAGCATGTCCTATTTTTTTAAACCGACCCAGATTTTTCATTTTTCTAACAACATCAAATGAAGTCCAGGTCAGAGGTTTATCTATTAAATAAAACTGATTTTCAGGGCGTAATTCCTCTATTTCAACCATAAATGTATTCCAAGCATTAAGCCCACAATTACTCTGTAATAACCAAAATATTTAAATCCATATTTGCTTACCACAGAAACCATGAATCGTATGGTGACAAGCGCAATAATAAAACTAATCAAAAATGATATGGCAAGTATTGGCAAATGATTAGCATCTAAGAATGTTGGAATTTGATCACGATAGTCTAGTAGTTTCTTGGCACTAGCCCCTAATATGGTAGGTATCCCCAATAAAAATGAATATTCTACAGCCGCTTGATGACTTAATCCAGTAAGTCTTCCACCCACAATACTTGCCCCTGAACGAGAAACCCCGGGGATCATGGCTAAACATTGAAATAGGCCAACTTTGATGGATTGTAATGTAGACATTTGGACGATGTCATCTACCTTGGGTTTTTGATTGCGCAACCAATAATCAATTCGAATAAGTATAATTCCACCTAGTAACCAAGATAATGCGATAAAGGAATAACCTTCAAATAGGGATTCTAAGAAATCATCCAAAAGCACGCCAAATATTACTGCAGGAATAAAGGATAAGCTTACTAAGCGATAAACAGTAAAATTATTCGTAAGTCTCTTAAAATATAAAACAGGTACAGCCGCAATGGCTCCTAACTGAATAAATACGGTCAAGAAATTTAAAAAGTTGTCTGAATGCAGATCTAATAAATATTCACTGATAATTAAATGCGCTGTCGATGATACCGGTAAAAATTCTGTTAAACCTTCAACTATTCCGAGAATTAATGCTTGAAAATAACTAATCATTATTTTCTGGGTCTAAATAAAGCGAAGATGGGAATAATTACACCTACTAATACTAATGCAGGTCCTAATGTCAATCCCAAGAAACCGAAACCGAAGGGCTCCTTGTCGAGCGTCATGATAATAAAGCCGACAAACATGACCAAAAAGCCACTAATCAATATTTTTATGCTTGCGCTATCAAGCGGAAACGACGATTTAGAAGAATTTTTGTTCATGTTAATAAAGATTAGATGCGGATATTTTTAAATATTTATTAAGTGTCAAAAGTGTACTTAAGGAACTGAATAATACTGATATCAGTAATGTGCCAACCAAAATTGCAACTTGATTATTTACCTCAAATAAATAAGTTGATAATTCAGGTAATTGGCTATTCAGATAAAAGTAAAAAATATTTGTAATTACATCGCCGAGTAATGACCCGGCAAGGCCCAAAATAACAGATTTTAACAAATAGGGCTTTATGATAAATCCATTGGTAGAACCTATTAACTGCATCGATTTGATTAAATTTCGATTGGCGTGAATATGCAATTTTGTATAATTACTAATTTGTAAATAAACGATGAAAGCGATGATTACGATAAATAGTAAACCTGCTGAAGTAATAATTTTTATTTTAGGTAATATTAAATCTAAATAATTTTCTGGATAAGTCACCTCAAATACAACTGGTGAACTTCGTAATTCATTTGCCACTTTTTCAAAAGACTTTTTATTTCGAAAATCAGATTTCAACTCAATAACTAGCAGATTTTTAAAAGGATTTACTTCACCCAACAGTTCCTCATAATTTTCATGAGAGGTAGATAAAAATTCTCTAGCGATACTTTGTTTGTCAACTAATTTAATGGCTTGTTTATCAATTTCATTTTTTGACTTTATCACATAAATCATGGAATCAATTTGAGAAGTACTTAAGCTATCATCAAGATATACATACATTTTCATCTGAGATTGCAGGCTTTCTCCCCAGCTATATGCTCCACTCAAAAGTTGAAATAACAATGAGATAACCACTGATAAACAAGCTATCGAAATAACGATGATTTGATTGGTTGAATTTGCTTTACCCTTCGTGTACCGCATATTATTGATTTAATTGATTTAATTGATCTCTTAATTTTGCTGCTTCTTCGTAATTCTCCTCAGCTAATGCCTTATTTAATGACTCTTCCAAAGAAACGATTAAGTCCTCTTTCGTAGAATGACTGTCGGTGATATCCGAAATAATTTCATCCTCTTCCTCAACATGAAAATTTTCCATAGGAATAGCTATTTCATTGAGTAAAGATTGTTTAATGTAGATCGTGGAGTGAAGTCTCAAAGCAAGTGCAATTGAATCAGATGGACGTGCATCTACTTCAAAAATACCGTCATTATTTGATGCCACTAATTTTGCAAAAAATACACCATCCCGAAAAGATGATATTTCCACATGGGATAGGTTAGCGCCAGAGAGCTTGATGAAATTTGCTAATAAATCATGTGTTAAAGGTCTAGCCGGAACAATGTCTTCCATAAACATCGAAATTGCTTGAGCTTCATGTAAGCCAATAACCATAGGAAAACCCAAGTGATTTGATGTCTCAGCTTGTAAAAACAAAATATAAGATGAGGCACCCGCTGCACTTGGGCTTAACGAAACTATTTGTAATTGAACTAACTCTCCCAATGTATCCGATTAAAATACAAAGATAACGAAAGTAAAGCCTTTACGTTGGCATTTTATAGATTTTTTATGAGTGCTGGCACAACTTCAAATACATCTCCAACGATACCATAATCAGCATATTTAAAAAATGGTGCTTCAGGATCATTGTTAATAACAACGATTGTTTTAGACCCATTTACACCCGCTAAATGTTGAATAGCACCTGATATACCGCAGGCAATATATAACTTGGGAGCAATTTTTATACCTGTTTGTCCTACGTGTTCACTGTGGGGGCGCCAGTCAACATCTGATACCGGTTTTGAACAAGCGGTTGCGGCTCCAATCTTGGCAGCCAGTTCTTCTATAATACCCCAATTTTCAGGTCCCTTTAATCCTCTACCACCTCCCACGACATAAGTAGCATCAGCTAAATTGATACCGGCGGAAGCTTTATGGATATCAATAACTTGATAAGCACTCGCAGCAGGTAATGACAAAGTATTTGACTCGATGGTTATTTGTTGGCCCTCTGCACTTCCAAACTCAAATGCATTATTAAAGCTTAATATGCTCGCGTAAGTTGCATTGACGGTTGAAGTTGCCTTGCCACTAAAAATACTTTGCTTCAGATTAATTTGAGAATCTCCCAAGTCCAAGGACAATATCTGGCCTATCATAGGAAGGTTTGTTTTTGCACTAAATGCAGGAAGGATTTGGTCTGTGATTAAATTTTTATAACCAACAATACAATTGATTTGATCACTTTTAAATTGATTAATGATTGAATCAAGTTGATCGCTAGTTAATATTCCAGCTTCAGATATTCCATTAATTGAAACTAATTTCGCGCCATTTACAGGTGGTATATCGAGCGAATTGATGGAATCAATCGTATAAAAAGTAATGGATTGAATATCCCGATTATTACGTTGCATTTCTTGGGTCAAAAGGACCATTTGGCTTGACCTTGAGGTCAATTTATTATCTTTTACATCGATAAAGGCAGCTATATTAATCATGATTTCGACTCTTTTTTAATGATTTCTACTAACTCATTTAAATTCTCCAAATTGAACATTTGACCTTTGCGCTTTTGTTCGTTTACCTCGTCTATTGCGTATTCAAAACTTGGTGATGCTGTAGGAGCAAGGACTTGGATTTCTTTCGATCTAGCTGCCATGATACCGCGCATGGATGGAATTTTCCATTCGGCAATCGGTTCTTGGCAACCCAAAACAAGCGGAAGGATTGCGTTTATATTCGCATTACCTTGCAGCGTTTCAACTTTAATTTGAACGTTCGTCCCATCCATGTTTAAGGCCATCACAGGATTAAAATGTTGCCAATCTAATAAGGCAGCTGTAAATTGATGCACTTGACCCGAATTATAGTCGATCGATTCTTTACCCATTAAAATTAGATCGACTGGATTCGATTTTACATAATTCGCTATTTCTTGAGCTACTTGAAAAGCATCATTTGCTTTTGCATTTACTCGAACGGCAGAATCTGCACCCAAGGCTAAACATTTCCGAATAATAGGCTCTGAGCTTTCAGCTCCCACGTGAAAAATAACAATTTCAACATTTCCAGTAGAGGCCTCTTTAATTTCAATCGCTCTTGACAATGCATAATCCTCGTATGGACCTGTTATAAAGGTTAAGCCATCTAGGTTGACAAAATTGTTGGAACTTAAACTTATCTTTGAAGTTGTGTCTGGGACAACTGATATACAGACTAATATTTTCATAAGGCATTTATTTGTTATGCAAGCATACTAAATTTCTTTATTATGACAATGACTAGGAGAGAATTAATTTTAAAAGAAATTGAAATTCAACCTGAGGAGTCTCTTAATTATTATTTATTGGCCTTGGAAGAAAGACGTGATGCCAATTGGCAAACATGTATTGATCTGCTTAAAAATTTAATAAAGAATCATCCTGCTTATCAACCGTCTTATTATGTTTTGGCTGAAATACATTATCAGTTGGACCAAATAGAAGAGGGCACTTTCATTGCAAAGAAGGGCATTGAAATAGCAAAAGGCCTTCAACAAATGAAGGCCTTGCATGAATTAGAGCAACTTATTGAGTTGAATGACTAAGATAAAAGAACTTCCTCAAGGTCCTTTTCAATGACTAAATTGTCAATAATAAACTTTTGTCTTTCTGGAGTATTTTTCCCCATGTAATACGTTAATAATTGAGGGATTGTAAAGTCTTTTTCTAGTATAACAGGCTCTAACTTGATATTTTCGCCGATAAATTCTCCAAACTCCTCTGGTGAAATTTCGCCTAGACCTTTAAATCGAGTGATTTCTGGTTTGGGACCTAGTTTTTCGATTGCATTTCTACGTTCCTCATCCGAGTAACAATAAATCGTTTCCTTTTTATTTCGCACCCGGAATAGGGGAGTCTCCAATATATAAAGGTGACCATTACGTACGACATCTGGAAAAAATTGTAAAAAGAAAGTTAGTATAAGTAGGCGAATGTGCATCCCGTCGACATCCGCATCGGTAGCGATAACTATTTTATTGTACCGCAAATTATCTAAACTATCCTCGATATCTAAAGCATGTTGCAATAGATTAAATTCTTCGTTTTCGTAAACTATTTTTTTAGTTAATCCGAAGCTATTTAAAGGTTTTCCTCGTAAACTAAATACTGCTTGGGTTTGAACATCCCTCGACTTCGTAATACTCCCACTAGCCGAGTCCCCCTCGGTGATAAACAAAATCGTCTCTTGTCGAGAATCTGCTTTTTCGTCCGTTAGGTGAATTCGACAATCCCTTAATTTTTTATTGTGTAGGTTCGCTTTTTTGGCGCGTTCATTGGCTAATTTCTTAATACCAGCAATATCCTTTCTTTCTCTTTCGGATTGTAATATTCTTTTTAATAAAGCATCAGCAACCGATGGATTTTGATGTAGGTAATTATCTAATTCTGTTTTGACGAAATCACCGACGAATGTACGAATCGATGGCGAAGAGGAATCTGGAGATATATTGGTAGATCCTAATTTGGTCTTAGTCTGTGATTCAAAGACTGGTTCTTGAACGCGAATAGCTATTGCACCCACAATACTTGCGCGCACATCTGACGGATCAAAATCTTTTTTGAAGAATTCCCGAACTGTACGTACAATGGCCTCGCGAAAAGCGGCTAAGTGAGTTCCTCCTTGAGTCGTATTTTGCCCATTCACAAAGGAATAATATTCTTCACCGTATTGATTATTGTGCGTTATTGCTAACTCAATATCGCTTCCCTTTAAATGTATGATCGGGTAACGGTTTTCTTCCGCATTTGTCTTTTTCGACAATAAGTCTAAAAGTCCATTTTGAGAAAAATACTTCTCACCATTAAAATTGATCGTCAATCCCGCATTTAAAAATGCATAATTCCAAAATAAGCTATCTAAAAATTGTGGTATGAAATGATAATTTTTGAAAACCGTATTGTCGGGCTCAAAACAAATAAACGTACCACTTTTGCTTGTAGAAGGTTCATTGCCTTTGGATTCATTAATCAATTCACCTTTGCTGAATTCTGCCCATTTCGTTAGGCCATCACGATAGGATTGAACTTTAAAATAATTCGATAGCGCATTGGTAGCTTTAGTTCCTACACCATTTAAACCAACCGATTTTTGAAAAGCTCCCGAATCGTATTTACCTCCGGTGTTAATTTTAGAAACGCAATCAATAACCTTACCTAATGGAATACCGCGACCATAATCCCTAACTTCAACCTTTTGATCTGAAATTTTAACATCAATTTGTTTTCCATTGCCCATCATGTGTTCATCGATGGAATTATCCATGATTTCTTTGACTAACACATAAATTCCATCATCCACGGAAGAACCATCACCTAGCTTTCCAATATACATACCTGGACGAAGCCGAATATGCTCTTTCCAATCAAGAGATCGTATACTATCGTCGTTATAAATCGGTTCTGATGTCATATTTTACTTTTTAACAAACAAAAATACCAAAGAATAAATAAATTACATTGATTCTATCTAAATATAAAATTAAGTGGAAATGTGAGCTTTTTTCTCTTATTTTGTATCCCTTAAAAAGATTTTTTTCATGACAAAGAAAATTTATTTTGTTGCTTTAGTCATCTGGCTACTCGGAACGAATCTGGTTTATTCTCAGTTTCAAGTACCATCAGCCTACATGCCTTCTGGTTCAGTAAATTCATCTGTACCTACCAATAAACCTATAGGCTCCTCCAAAGTAACAAAGCGTGAAGTCATAAATACTAAAGGCCAGAAAAGTGAGATGGATAGTTTGGTAGCAGCTAGAAAGAACCCCGAGTTCAGTTCAACTAGCCCTGAAGAAGATTCATTAAAAAAGGCGAAAATAGCCCTTCAAAACAAAATTTTTGGTTTTTCCATCTTTAATAAAAAAGCGGGAACATTTGAGCCAAACCTGAAAATTGCAACACCCAAAAACTATGTATTAGGTCCAGATGACGAACTTATTGTAGATATAAATGGTTACTCGGAGGAACATTACAATCTAACTGTAAATGCGGATGGTTATGTCAAAATTAATAAAATTGGTAATGTCTATGTAGCCGGTCTTACAATTGAAGAGGCTCAAAATAGAATAATCTATAAGCTTTCTAGTATCTACATTGGCTTAAAGAAATTCAAGGGTCGTACGGATATTAATGGATTGTACGCGAGTATTTCATTGGGTAATATTCGCACAATTCAAGTATCAGTGGTTGGCGAAGCACAATTTCCAGGTACCTATTCAGTACCATCGTTATCTAAGGTTATGAATGTTTTGTATTTGGCGGGTGGGCCAACAGAAAACGGTTCGTTTCGTGATGTGCAATTAGTTAGAAATAACAAAGTAATTGCACGTTTAGATCTATATGAATTTATTACCCAAGGTTTTAGTAAAAGTGATATTACGGTACATGATCAAGATATCATTAAAATTGGTTTATATAAATCGAGAATTGAAATTAAAGGTCGGGTTAAAAGAAGTGCTTTTTTTGAGCCATTACCTAATGAAAGTCTAGCAACAATCTTTGAAAATTATGCAGGAGGTTTCTTAGAGAATGCTTACAAAGACCTGTTAAAAGTTGAAAGAATAACCAAAACGGAACGTAAGCTTATTGATATTAATTATTCAATTGCTAATTCTTTTATACCAGCTGATGGAGATATCGTTACAGCTGAGGCCATTACTGAAAATCGTTATGAAAACCGTGTAACACTCGAAGGTGAGGTATTTAGACCCGGTATCTTTTCGTTAGAGAACAAATTGACTTTGTCTAGTTTAATTAAAAAGGCAGGTGGTGTTAAAGAAAATGCCTTTTTAAATCGTGTAACAATTAATCGAATGAACAAGGATTTTACGCCGTCGAATTTATCTGTCAATTTAGCAGATATTTTTAATGGAAAAGCGGGTGACATCCTTTTAGAAAGAGAGGATCGTATTCGTGTATTTTCAATTAAGGAACTAAGAGAGGCTTACACAGTTACTATTCATGGTGAAATTAATGGGATAAGACAGGAACTTTCTCAGAACAATGTAAAAGAAGAAAAGTCTTCCAACAGTTCTGTTTCTAAGGAGAATGAGAAGCCCCAAAATACGGAATCCAGTGAGATTGCAGACAAGTTAAAATCAAACAACGAAAGCAATATACTTTTAAATCGTCAGGTAAAAATTACCATACCTTTTGAAAGTAATATGACGGTAGAAGATTTGATCGTTAAAGCAGGCGGATTAAGAGAATCGGCATCTACGGGTTTCGTCGAAGTTGTCAGGAGAAAGAAAAATGAATTTGTTGAAAATCAAGATTTTTCAAGTTCACAAATTGCTGAAGTGTACAAATTTGCGATATCTAAGAATTTGGTAGTTGATGAAAGCGCCTCAAAATTTGAATTATATCCATTTGATGAAGTATTTGTAAGATCATCACCTAATTACGAATTACAGCAATTCATTACTTTACAAGGACAAGTGTTGTATCCTGGTGTTTATGGATTAGAGAAGAAAGATGACCGTTTATCTGATTTGATTAAGCGTGCCGGTGGCTTGAACAAACAAGCCTATCCAGAAGGTGCCAAGTTAATTCGTAAAACAGAATTATCTGAATCAGAATCAGAGTTAAAGAAGAATCAGCTAAAAGATATTAATGACAATTTTAATGGCATCGTGGTAAATAATGCAACGGAGAATTCTAGTACGACGCATGAGACGATTGGTATCAATTTGGTTGCAGCATTAGCCCAACCGGGTGGACCCGATGATATTCAAATTATCAACGGTGATGTAATCAACATACCGAGAGAACCTCAAACGGTGAAGATAACTGGAGAAGTTTTGTACCCGAATAACGTTAAATATACAGAATCTAAGTCTCTAGGTAGCTATATTTCTAGTGCGGGAGGATTCACATCTAGTTCTGCGAGAAAGCGAGTTTATGTCATATATTCAAATGGTTCTGTTAAAAGAACACGAAATTTCTTGTTCATGAAATTTTATCCGAATGTAGAAAGAGGGTCTGAGATTATTGTTCCTAAGAAAATTAAGTCGGCAAATACGAGTCAACAAATTGTTTCTATCGTTTCTGTATTTACTGGAACGGTTACAAGTATCATTGGAATTATTACATTGATCAAAGCAACGGCGAAATAACATTAAAAGAATGTCACAAGATCAAAACGAACAATTTACTTTATCCACGGTATTAGTAAAATTGATGGGTTTTATTCCATTCGTAAGAAGGAATAAAAAATTCATTGTAATTACAACCTTAATAGGTTTTTTGACTGGATTGGGTGTGGAAGTATATCGAAATACCAATAGTTTAAAAAAGACTAAAATAGTCTTCAATCTTGAAACAGAGAATGCTTCTAATGGCTTGGGAGATATTGCTTCCTCGCTTGGATTTGGTGGTCTAAATTCGGGAAGCTCGATGTTTAGCGGTGAAAATTTCAAGGAATTATTACGTACCAAAAATATCTACCGGAAAGCTATTTTAACCAAAGTTAAAGTTGGGAATAGAGAAGATTATTTCGGTAATATTTTTTTAAAGCGTTCCGATTTACAGAATCATGAATGGAGTGATTTGCCACAGGATTTCTTTAAACATCGATTTAAAACGGGCAATTTGGATTCTATCGATGTTCAAGACAAGAATATAATCAATACAATTTCGCTATACCTTAATGATAATACAGATATCTATTTAGATAATCCCAAGGCTAGTTTTCAAACTTTGAGTGTAGAGACTCGAGATGATACACTAACACACATTTGGGCTCAATTATACCTAAAGACGATAACAGATTACTACATCAATACGAAGACTAAAAAATCAAAGGAATTGTTGGTATTGATGGATAAACGGGTGGATTCTTTGCGATCTGCATTGTATTATACACAAGGCAAGTTGGCGAACTACAATGACCAAAACCAACAAATAATTTTTCAACGTGCTAGGGTCATTGCTGAGCGTTTGCAAATGAATTCCAGTCAATTACAAGCTATGTATTTTGAAGCACTTAGGAATTATGATAATTTAAAATTCTCGCTCGTCAAAGAAGCACCATTATTAACTATAATTGAAGATTCTGAATTACCCATTTTTGTTTTACCCTATAAATGGGGGAAAATAATGTTGATTGGTACGTTGTTAGGATTTCTAATGGGCTGTTTTTTTGCTTATTTACGTTATTTGTATCGTATTAATTATTAACAACAACATTGATGAACTTATATTCAAAGTTGTTTTCTGAAATCGTTAAAGAAAGAGAACTCTTATATATTTTAGCAAAACGCGACATTTCGATTCGTTATAAACAAACCTATTTAGGTATAATTTGGGCGATTATTCGTCCAGTTTTAACTATGTTGGTTTTTCTTTTTGCATTTAAAAATGTAGCAAAAATCAGTGACATTTCAGGTTTCCCAATTCAATTAATCATATTTTCCGGAGTATTATTTTGGAATTTATTTGCAAATACATTTCAAGCAGTAAGTAATTCCATATTAGCCAACCATAATTTGGTCTCAAAGGTGTACTTCCCTAGATTAATCATCGCTTTTTCATCGATTGCTGTATCTTTATTCGACTTTCTAATTGGTTTAGTCGTATACTTCGGATTAAGTATAAGTTTAATACATACGATACCTGCAACGATATTACTTATACCTGTCGCTGTATTATTAATTCTTTTATTTAGTATTGGGCTCGGCTTAATTTTTTGTTCATTTTCTATTAAATACCGAGACTTTTTACAAATGATTCCGTTAATTGTTCAATACGGTTTTTTCGTCAGTCCTATTGTTTACACGGCTAAATCCTTACAAATCTCTTCATGGTTCAATGTTTATGCATTTATCAATCCCTTAGTTGGATTGGTAGAATATGCTCGAACTTTATTAATTCCGGGATATGTGCTGAGTTCATGGGATTTTGTTTTATTATCAATTAGTTGCAGCTTACTCATATTTTTTACTGGGATTTTCATTTTTACAAAGAAAGAAAGTTCATTTGTTGATTACTTATAGGATCTTATGAATATTGTAGAGGTAAATAATATCACCAAGAAATATAATTTGAATCAAATGACAGAACCTGTTTCATTGAGGAATGGGGTAAAATCTTTATTTAAGAAAAAAGAAAAAGCAAAAGATTACTATGCGCTCAATGATGTTTCATTTTCAATTCAAAAGGGGGATAAATTAGGCATCATTGGTAACAATGGAGCTGGCAAATCAACACTTCTAAAAATTCTAAGTAGGATAACAAATCCAACAGCTGGTAATATCCAGGTGAAAGGTAAAGTGGCTAGTTTATTGGAAGTAGGTACCGGTTTTCATCCTGAACTTTCTGGCAGAGATAATATATACTTAAATGGAGCTATTCTCGGAATGAGTAAACGGGAAATTACGGCTCAATTTGATGAAATTGTTGAATTTGCTGGACCCCAAATTGCGAATTTTTTAGATACTCCGGTTAAACGATATTCTTCTGGAATGTATGTTCGTCTTGGTTTTGCTATTTCTGCACACTTAAATCCAGAAATTTTAATCGTTGATGAAGTGTTAGCGGTAGGTGATGCCGATTTTCAAAAGAAATCACTAGGCAAAATGAAAGAAGTTGCCGCAAATGACAAGACTATTCTATTTGTTAGCCATAACTTAACAGCTGTATCCAACCTTTGTAATAAAACATTGCATTTAGAGCGCGGTAAAGTTAAGCAAATGGGCGAGACAGGTCAAGTTTTGAAAAACTATATGTCTGAGGTTCAATCTAAAAAGATGCTTTATACCTCAGATACTTTTGCAGCTGGTTTAGGTAACGAACTTATTCGACTAAAATATGCCGAAATTATTCCTCAATTGGCTCCGGGATTAGATTATTGGACAGTGAATGATGCTTTTCGTTTGAAGTTTGAATTTTGGAATACTTTGAATGATGTTGAATTGAATGTCAGTATTCATTTATACGCGAGTACTGGAGAATGTATCTTTAATATTGGAAATAAAGCACAAAAATTCAATGAAGGGATTGTTTCTACGCAAGTTGAAATTCCAGGAAATTTTTTAAATGATGGCTCCTATTTTTTATCGATCATGGTCGTAAAAAATTCAAGCATTGTTTTAGTCAACTTTGATGAACTATTTGAATTTGAAATTGCCGATTATAGAGAAGATACCACATGGTATGGAAAATGGCCAGGTTATGTTCGACCAAATTTTCCAATTCTGATGAAACAAGAAACAAGTGAACTATAATGCTTCAAGTAACAAAATCATATTTACCTGATATCAAAGAGTATATCGCTTTGTTAAATCAGATTTGGGACAATGGACAATTAACAAATGATGGTCCTTTAGTGCTAGAATTGGAGCGTAAATTAGCTGAATATCTTGAAGTAGAAAATTTCCTATATGTAAGCAATGGGACCATTGCGCTGCAATTAGCGATCAAAGGTCTAGAACTAAAAGGAGATATCATTACCACGCCTTTTTCTTATTGTGCGACTACCACTGCACTTATTTGGGAATACTGTCAACCTGTATTTGCCGATATTTCAGCAACTAGTTTGACCTGTGAGGTTTCGGAATTAAATAGTGTTTGGACGAATAAAATCCAGGGAGTTCTAACAACCCATGTTTATGGAAATTCCGGTAATTTAGTTGACCAAGAAAATTGGGCCAAGGATAAAGGAATACCATTATTGTATGATGGTGCGCACGCATTTGGCGTAAAACACCATGGTAAATCTATATTTACCTATGGTGATGTAAGTACATGTAGTTTTCACGCGACCAAATTATTTCATACGATCGAAGGTGGGGCTGTTATGACTAACAATTCTGAATTAGCTGAAAAAATTCGTGGCATTAGAAGTTTTGGTCACAAGGGAGATCATTATTTTGCGGCAGGTATTAATGGTAAAAATTCGGAATTTCATGCCGCTATGGGCCTGGTTAACCTAAATCATCTAGATGAAATCAAAGCTCATCGACAAGCTGTTAGCGAGTATTATGAGAGTAATTTAAGCAAACAAGTTAATCGGTTAGCATGGAACCCTTTTAATATGCGTAACTACAGTTATTTCCCTGTAATATTTGATTCTGAACGCATTTTAGAAAAAGTGGTAGACACACTAAATAAACAAAATATTTTCCCAAGAAGGTATTTTTATCCCGCGTTAAATGAATTACCTTATTTAGAATACCAAAGCTGCCCAATAGCAGAAGATATTTCGAGAAGAGTGGTTTGCCTACCATTATCTGCGGAAATTTCATTAGCCGATGTTCAGCGAATCACACAAATAATTAATTCCGTTGTTTAAAGAGTCCATATGCTTTACATCGTATTAATCTCTTTTATTCTTTTTAATTATCGCATTGCGTCTAA